>CAZJTO010000168.1:0-6052 GCA_964548935.1 uncultured Saprospiraceae bacterium | reverse complement strand
GAGCCTAGGAGGCTCAATTGGTGAGCGGAGAGCATTGAAATGGACAAAAAAAGGGTGGAATCGCTTCCACCCTAAATAACACCTTTTATAACGAAATGAGATTTTCAAATATATATTAAATAATTTATTCTATTACAAGAACAACCATATATAAAACAAAAAAATTTCATAACTGCTTGATAATCAATATGGAAATGTCTACCTACTGTGGTTTTTAAACACTATAGCACAATGAAACTTCCACTTAGAGATGTTGTTTCGCCTTCTATGACGTAATAGTAGAGCCCACGACCGTCAAGTGATTCTGCATCTATGGTAAACAGAGAGTCATCAGTGATAATTAGATCATCATACTTCTTAATAAGCCGACCCATTCCATCGTAGATTTTAAGGTCCATACGCTCTCCTGAGAGTCCGTTAACTCTTAGCTTAGCGGTATGTGCAAAAGGATTAGGGTGAACCGAAACTACCGGTAGATTTGACTGATCTTCAACGCTTAAGAGCATATTGTACTCCTGCAGAGTGCTGCTCCACAAACTGCCAGATACCATCTCATGGTCTAATACATTATCCTCCTCCACTGTTATGCTCAATGAAATAGACTCTAAGTGTGTCTGAGCTGAGTTCACCCAAATCAGCCGAATTCCGCCTGCCTCATTCACAGCGTAATCCGTCGATCTTATTACAACATCGTCTGAGTGAATAGTAATGTCACCTATAACATTGACATCCAATCGAATGTCAAATCCACTAATAGCCTCCACATGATTGATCTCGAGTTCGAGGGTCTTAGTTTCGTTGAGTGCCGATTGTTTGCTAGAGTACTGGACTCGCACATCCTCTACATGCGAACGCTGCCCTGCGAGATATGAGTCTCCACTCAGATCACCATATTTCAACCCTAAGAGATCGAGGGTTTCATCCATCGAGCCCAAATCGGCGATGTCAATAATATCAGAATTGGCCCCAATAGGCCTGGAAGGACTGACCAGCTGATCCGCATCTAAAAATATCCAATCGCCTACCCCATGACCTTCGCCTATTCCCAAAATCGCACTTCTAAGTAAGGTAATATCAAGAGCAGATATGCGCCCATCTCGATTGATATCTCCCGCCCAAAGTAGATATGGGTTATCAATATCTATCAAGCCTAAGACATATTGCTGTAAGAGTATGATATCCAAGGTAGAAACACCTTGCAGCGAAGCATTGTCATAAGCAGCTTGGACATATGCCGATTGATCAATCATACTATCCAAAAGATATCTGCCTTGAACATCTGTTAGAGCTGCGGATAGAACTTGTTGATTCGTGTCAAATAGTCCCACCTCTACATTTGACATTTCTTCGCCAAAGATTGTATTGACGGTTCCACTCAGCGTTATAGATGAGTCGACGCAAGCAACATCCATTCTGTACCGTATGATGACTTGACAGAAATTTCGATTATCAAATCTATCTACACTCCATAATCGTAGGATTAGGCTGTCTGACATATTTAACTCTTCACAGCTTAAGTCGAGCTGGTCCACTATGTCTTGTCCATCTCCATCAAGAGATAAGCCTAGAATAGCAATCTCATCGCAGTCCATCAGCTCAGATATGACCAAGTCTTCTGCGTGTAAGGTGATTCCTGATTGATCAATAGAACCGAGGGATATCACTCCCAAGCAAATTGGGGCTGAGACCGAATGATCTTGAACGTAAACAGTAGAACGCGCATTCGCCAAGTTCTGGCAAGCATCAGCAACAGACCAAAGCAAGTCATAGCGATCAAATTCAGAAGTAAGTAACACTTCAAATTCTCGACCTGATCCAATGAGGGTATCTCTTGATAAAGGCTCGGCAAGCTCTCTGCTAAAACCATTCACTATGACATGCCACGACAACACTTCATTCTCTGCGAGAATATCATCGCTGCAAAAGTCAGAGGCCTCTGCTGTAATCGCACCCATAAACTCGCAAGGGTTACTAGCATCGATGTTGGTTTGCGATCTATAGATCGTATCCATAGAAGATACCGAAATCACTGGGTTTGTATCATCAACAATTTTAATAATTTGCTGATAGGTATAATACCCGTCGATCTCAACATCGCTATATCTGAAGTAAGGAGAACTAACAATACTGCTATAGGACTTGCATCGTGCACAGCTATCTCCTGCACTCGGATCTGGCAGCCAAGTTCCTATGTATTCTGCATTAAGGCTATCCAAATGTCTATCGTCCAACAACTCGAAATCATCATCACTACTGGACGACTGAGAAGGCATATAGGTACACCAATCAATAATAGTCCAGTCAATGATATCAGTTCTACATTGATCCTCCGGTCCAAAGGAAGTTACTTCATAGCTTAGGCCAACCAAGTTACATGAGACCTCGCACCAACTAGGTTGAACTATCTCATACTCTCCGTCGCATACTAGTGACTCTTCTAAGACAAGCTCAACTAACTCTGACGATACAACGATCTCATTATCAATACACTGCCTAATCACTGCGGTCCGCTGCGAGCCGTCTTGGTGCGCAGGCCATTTGATAGACAAAGGATCGAACTGTTCTTCAGGACTATAGTTGATCTGGATAGCACACTGAAGTACCCCATCTAAGAATACGTCAACTTGTTCGCTATTGCTACCACATTGATCTGGTCCGATGATCTCTCCAAACTCTACTTGGGGACTAAAGCAATCCGATGCATCGATTTCTATAGCCCTCGTCAAGTCCTCTATGGTAGGCACTGCGCAACCCATATTGAGTTCAAAGCATGTAGCCTCAGGAACAAATTTATCTTCGACAAGAACCTCCGTTGTACATACAGCAGTATTCCCAAATTCATCAAAAACCGTCAGCTGGACAGGGATAACTTGCCCAACATCCTCACAACAAAATTCTATAAAATCGGTACCGATAAATTGTAGAAACCGTCCCTCACAGAACACCTTATTATCCAACCTTTGCCCAAGTCTAAGGATGATATCTCCACATGCGTCAAATGATCCATCATCGATTACATCAAGCGACAATGCCGTGAAGAAATTTTCTTGATTCTGGGCATAACTTAGGTTGATTCTTTCTTGACACATAGCAATGGGTCTGGCTCTATCTATGACTACGATGGTCATCATATGAGTTGCAGCATTGCCGCATTGATCTGTCGCCGTAATAAAGAGCTCATGCACTCCTGATGAGATATTTAAAATCTCACTGCCATCGTCTGCGATAATGGCATTAGCATCAGAAATGACGAAGCTGAACTCTAAATCATCTACAGCGGTGCAGTTATCACCAAGGTTGCTAAACTGAGGCATATCGAGATCGGCCACACAATCAAAGGAATCTTCGACAAAAATAGTCGCCATGAGCTCATCCGTATTGACTAAATTTCCGATCTCAGACAAGGGGATGGTATCTGTTCCATTAACGATCGCCAAGTCTGTACTTATGACTTCAATATCCATTGGAAATACGCCAAAATCAGGCGGTGTAACATCCTCAAAAATGATCAATTGTTCTATTTCTCTTATTGCCTTACTACACCAATCTATTATCGTCCAGCTCCGCAGAATCTCAGCATCTTCAAAACATCCATCTTTGGTAATATCAGTAAATTTTGAACTGATGTTACACGTATTGCCTTGACCAAATAGCTGATATTCAACAAATTCTCTCTCCGTTACAGTTCGGACTGTATCTACAAATTTTTCGATTACATCTACTTGTACCCACACACTGTCATTTATCATGACGAGAGAGTCTTCATGGACTATTTCCATTTCGATCAACTCTATAGTTGTGTCCATGACCGTTCTCAGGCCTTTGGGTAAATGCGGATATGCGAATGGAATACCGTCTTGAAATCCATTATTGTTTCGATCATTAGGATCAATGATTTCAGCCCAATACTCAGCGACATTTTGTGGTGATGCTATAAAGTCTGCACATTCATTAATTATGATGGTATCTGCGAGGGCCACAGAGTCCAACCTATTATGACTTCCTGGGGAGAGGACGCTATCTATTAGGATTGGTAGGACCACAATTGACTGTTGATATAGCAATCGATTTTCAATTCGACTATCCCTGCTAAAATCAGCGAAATATGCGACTGTATAAATGGATGTATCACATAATTCTAAGCTATCGGTTGTGACCACTGTTGGATTACTCAGGGATGCATAGCAGCTGCCATTAATCGACTCTATAACTTCCTCTAGGGTAAGTTCTATGAATTGAGTAAAATCTTCATTGCAACAGATGGTATCGGCAGGTATATTTATAGGTGCTGGGATTTGCTTGAAGTCTATATTCACCAAGCCCCAACAGCTGATATTCATACAAGTATCAACGACTTCATAGGTGAGCTGCTCATTTTGGTGCTGTGAGACATCTGTAGGGTCGACCAAACTGCCATCTTCAGATCTGTAATTCACAACTAAGAATAGAGGGTCGATGGTACCCAGATAAAAAGCTGATACAGGCAGCTCCTTGATACTACAATCGGCCTCGACGCTGACATTCACTGAGCCAATACAAGTCAGGGTTGATTCTTCACCTCGGACGGCAATCCTTACAGGTACAGCTTCACTCATACATGAAGAGGATGCCGGATGCGTAGTCACCCATACTTCAAGCGGAGAGGACTCAAGATTAATCTCAACGTCCAAAGACCCTACTTGTGTAGCGATTGGAACACCTCCGCTTGCAGGATCATCATCAAAGAATGTGAAGGAATTGAGCGCTGGTGGTGTTATGCTATGTTGACCGATGTCAGTTGGATCATTGATACCATCACCAAGTGAAACCCACTCTTGATCAGGTAAGAATACATCGAATCCGTCACTATCCCCATCTATGATAGTCGGTAATCTTCGGATGGTTTGGTCCAACGTTGATACCCCGCCCGATCTCCACTGTGTTCCTGGGTCTACGCCGATCTGTCCGATTACATCGATATTCACATCATTGAATGTCAGTGTAACAATATCGTCACCATTGTAATTGATGACATCGTTATCGACGATATCTACCTCATCAGTAAATGATGCATTGTTGCAGAGTACCAACACATCCCCATCAGCGATGACACCCGTAAGATTGAGGGTTCTATCTGGCACTAATCGAGGTGCTGTATTATACAAGTTGACAGCATATCCAGCTAAATTTACCGGGGCTCCCGTTCCATTATATATTTCTAAGCACTTGTTATTAGCCCCAGTAGGACCTTCGATATATTCTGAAAAGAACAAGTCAGCCGGTAACTGAAGGGCAGTCGGAACAATGGTGGCCACTCCGTCAAATGTAGGGTCGCAGATAGCGATATCTTCTACTGACGGTGCTGTAAACCTGATATCACTGCATAAGCTCAACGCCGCAAAATCAAAATCATCTTGATCATCAGTATTGTCCATGTCGTTATCGACATCGTTGTCTGTTTCTTCATTACCACCCGTATTGGACAGATCATCATCCACATCATTTGCCAGTGGCCCTCCTTGCGACGCTGACGCGAAGATGATTTCAGCACTATTAATGAGATTAGTCGCAGTCGCACTTTCTGCCACTATGAGTTGGATAACGATAGTAGTATCACTACCTGCTGGCAATACATCGATAGCGTTATATATGGCATCGGGACCCCATGGCGCATCATTTAAAGTAGGATTATAAATCAGCCCATCTGGCACGTAATCTTGAACCATGATATCATAAGCAGTAACCTCTCCCTGATTGAAAATTGTAATATCAAAGCTCACGAGGTCTCCCGGGCTGACCGTACCGGCCTGACCAGGTGAAAGAACCTTAACAAGAGCCAAATCGAATATGCACTGTTCGATCTCAAAAACGATCGTGGTGAAATTAGTACAACCAGTGAGCGAATCTGTGAACTCAACGATAAACACATCACCAATATCAACTGATACAACAGTGGAACTCAATGTTGTAACCATAAGGACTGGCTCAATAAGATGCGATCCAAGATCATCTACAAAATCAACCTCAAAACCTATCCACTCCATGGATGGATCAAAAGCGTCACTCCCGTCTG
>CAZJTO010000167.1:0-6052 GCA_964548935.1 uncultured Saprospiraceae bacterium | reverse complement strand
CCAATCCTCCGCAATCTGCTATCAATCCACCTTTAGTCTTACTGACTACTGTACCTTTAATGATGGTACCTTCGTGGTAAGAGGCAACTATATTTTCCCAAGCTTGTAATAGCTTAGCTTTTCTGCGAGAAAGTATTAATTGACCTTTTTCATCTTCCGTCTCCTCAACATATACAGCTACTTCATCACCGACCTTTAGGTCAGGCATGTCTCTGAATTCTGATGCAGATACCAGTCCATCAGACTTGTAATTGATATCTAGGATTACATCTCCACTACTGAATGAAGTTACTTTACCAGTGACGACTACATTCTCATCAAGAGTTGTCAGAGATTTTTCGTAATCGACAAGGTACTTGTCAATATCGGCTTGGTCATAAGTCAAGAGGTTCTTAGCGCCAAGCTCCCAGTTGAACTCATCATGTGGTGAGTCGTATGGAGAAGGGTTTGATCCTTCCATCAGTTGTGTCAGGGGATCTTCTTCATCCACATCTTCTTCTTCTTCAGGCTGCTCTTCTACTTCTTCATCATCACCTGCTTGATCTTCAGCAGTGATTAACGTTACTCCACTATCTTCGGAGGAGATTTTTTCTAATACTTCTTCGGAAATTTCTTCTGTTCCTTCAGCCGCATCAACTATCGGCTCTTCTACAGGATCCTTGTCATCTAGATTCATAAGGATTCAGGTTTGTATCTCATCGAGCGATGAGAGAATTTTAAACCCGCAAAATTACGGGGCCGCAAAAATAAGGTTATTTCTCAATAAAATCATTGAAAACTGCCATATCAATATGGTCATCGGCAATCAGGGTAGTGCATCTGTGATAAGAACTCCATAAACTAAACACAATAGCGAATTCGAAACTTATATTTACCAATATAAAAATGTAAACATGACTATCGAATCGCGACCATGGCTTAAGCATTATTCTGAAGGAGTCCCCGTTAATATCGACCCAACCGAATACGCAACACTGGTAGACTACATAAGAACCAAGTGCCAAGAGTATAAAAAGCGCAAGGCCTTCTCCTGTATGGGCAAAGAGTTAAGCTATGGCGAAGTAGATAAGTTGTCAGATCAATTTGGAGCCTATCTATTGTCTCGAGGACTGGAGGCAGGTGATCGTGTAGCCATTATGATGCCCAATCTTCTGCAGTATCCTATAGCGCTCTTTGGATGCTTAAAGGCTGGGATGATTATAGTAAACACGAATCCCTTGTATACGCCACGTGAGATGGAGCATCAGTTTACAGATAGCCAAGTCAAATGCGTGATCATCGCTGAGAATTTTGCAGCCAATCTAGAGTCGATCCTCAGCAAGACTCAAGTAAAGACCATCATAACGACCAGTATAGGAGAACTATTAGGGGGTATGAAAGGCAAGATGGTCGACTTAGCGATCAAGCACGTCAAGCGAATGGTTCCAAAATACAACTTGCCAAATACTGTCTCCTTCAGTGAGGCCCTAAAGCAGGGAAAGAAATTTGAATTGCAAGAGTTTCAGAATACACCAGAGTCAGTAGTGGTCCATCAATATACCGGAGGAACTACAGGTGTCAGCAAAGGCGCTATGCTCACCAACAAAAATTTAGTGGCCAACATGAGCCAAATCAAGGCATTTCTCGACCCGTATATCGATGGAGACGGATCTAATCATGTGGTGTTATGTCCACTGCCATTGTATCACATCTTCGCTTTCTCTTGTAATTGCTTGGCGATGATGAGTATTGGTGCATTGTCAGTGCTGATCACAAATCCTCGAGATCTGTCATCAATTATCAAGGAGTATAAACGATACAAGGTCACTGGTATGACGGGAGTCAACACCCTGTTTAATGCCTTGAATAATAATCCCGATTTCAAGTCATTGGACTTTAGCTCAATGGCAGTTGCTAATGCTGGAGGAACTGCTCTTCAAAAAGCTGTTGCTGACGACTTCGAAGCAATTACTGGCTTACAGATCGCAGAAGGTTATGGCATGACTGAGGCATCGCCAGTAGTAACTACCAATCCTAAAGACGGCATACGCATAGGAACAATCGGAGTGCCTGTGCCATCTACTGATGTAAGGATAGTTGGCGATGATGGACAACCGCTACCCCAAGGAGAACCCGGGGAACTGCAGGTAAAAGGTCCACAAGTAATGAAAGGCTACTACAATAAGCCAGAAGAGACCGCTAATACGATTACCGCTGACGGATGGTTAAATACTGGCGATGTTGCCATAATGGAACCGGACGGATACTTCAAAATCGTAGATCGCAAAAAGGATATGATTTTGGTATCAGGATTTAACGTATACCCTAATGAAATCGAAGATGTCGTAGCGTTACATCCTAAAGTTGATGAGGTCGCAGCCATAGGTGTGAAAGATGACAAGTCAGGTGAAGTAGTGAAAATCTTCGTAACAATAAAAGACAGCACTCTCTCCAAAGACGAACTGATTCAACATTGCCGAGAAAATCTCACAGGCTATAAGGTTCCGAAGCAGATCGAGTTTATTAAAGAGTTGCCGAAGTCCAATGTTGGAAAAATCTTGAGGAGACAACTCAGAGAGAGTTAGACAACATAACTGCGTGAATATAACCGTCAAAACACTCTATGGGCTGGAACAACTTTTGGCCGAAGAGTTAACGAGCTTTGGTGCTCAAAACATTGAAATAGGTAATCGAGTGGTGCTCTGTCAGGGCGATCAGCGTTTGCTCTATTCGATCAATCTTAAGTCTCGCCTTGCCCTAAGAGTACTGGTGCCTTTTTTAACATTCAGAGCACATAATGAGGTAGTTCTATACAAACGAATCCGTAGACATGAATGGACTGACTTGATAGACCTTGATCAAACTTATGTCATCAACAGCTCGATATACTCCGATATATTCCGACATAGCAAGTATGTCTCCCTCAAGATCAAAGATGCCATCAGCGATCAGTTTAGAGATAGAAATGATGGCCAACGGCCTTCTATTGATCAAGAAAATCCTGACTATGTCATCGATGTGTACTGCAATGGCAAAGACTTCACCATATCGCTAGATAGTTCTGGAGGATCACTCCATCGACGAGGCTACCGTCAAGCCAATCGTACTGCACCGCTTAACGAGGTATTAGCCAGTGGTATGATATTATCAAGTGGCTGGGCTGCCGATCAGCCTCTGTATGACCCCATGTGCGGATCTGGCACCTTGCTCATCGAAGCCTATCAAATTGGTAGAGGAATAGCTCCAGGATTAGGACGGGCTCACTACACTTTTATGAATTGGCGGGATTATGATGAGACGCTATGGAATACAATCAAAACAGAAGCACAATCAGAGCAAAACGATACGGAGCTGAACATTCATGGATCAGACATCAATGGTATACAGATTAATGAAACCATGGAGTTACTCAATGATCTAAACTATCAAGGAAGTATCTCTCTTAAGCAAGGCAACTTCACCCAACTCAAGGCCCCATATGAAACTGGGACAATAATTACCAATCCTCCATATGATGAACGAGTGAAGAGTGACGATATCATTGGCTTATATAAGTCTATCGGCGACACCCTCAAAGAAAGATATGATGGCTGGGACGCATGGATCCTCAGTGGTAATAAGGATGCGATCAAGCGAGTTGGATTGCGCACCTCTAAAAAACTGACGCTCTATAATGGAGCCATAGAATGTAAGTTTCATAAGTACGAGATGTACCGAGGCAGCAAGAAGGCTAAAAACTCCCCCTCAGAGCTAGCGTAACACTCCTGCCTGGCGCACTGAGCCCCGAAGAAAAGGTGCGGTAGTGTAGATCAAAAATGTTCTCAATCCCGGCAGTTAAAGACAAGCGATCAGAGAAATTATAAGTACTATAAGCATTAAGAGTCCTCCAAGCCAGAGATCCAATGGGGGTCGCGAACTCAGGATTATCAACGGTGCCTCCGAATCTTTCAATGGGCTTAAACCCATTGAAGCGATATACTAAAGAGGCATCAATTGCGCCTCGATTATAGTTCGCCGTCACCTGACCATAGGTCGGAGGTATATGACTGAAAGGCTCATTTTCTGCACCATCTATCACCTCATTTCCTCGAATCCAATTGATCGATCCATCAAGTGAGAAATGCTCGTTGATATCGTAGGTCATGCTGTGTGAGAAACCGACTATGACTGCCTCAGCTACATTTTGATTAGCAATGACTTGTAGCGTATCACCGCGGTTGATAAAAGTGGTTGAGCCATCAGGTGTTGCAAAATCATCTCTGACTATCGCATCGGACAATCGTGTCAGATACCCATAGGTGTTAAAGGAAATTTTTGATCCTATAGACCCCGATAATCCCAATTCAAAATTTAAGGAGCGCTCAGGCTGTAAGTCCAAGTTGGGGAAGCTAATCTCGTCACCATTTACTCTTATTCTCGAAAGATCATCAATGTTAGGTGATCTAAATGCAGTCGACAGCACGGCATTGGCGGTAATCAGATCGCTAAGCTTATACTGGGAAGAAGCAGAAAATGTAATCGCTTGATTACTGCTTTGAACCCCTTCTATTAATTCTGTGGGCCATTCCACTGGATCATCTTCATTATAAGATATGAAGTAGTCGCTCCGAGCGTATCGCACTCCGAGTGCCCAATTGATCCGCTCTTGATCATTGCGTAGATTGACATAGGCTCCAGAAGTAGTCAATCGGTTGGTACCACTACCATATCGAGTAAGCACATCCTGGGTCAGATCTCCAGAGTTGATATCCTCGCCAAATGCAGCTGAGCGCACTTCATTATGTTGGACATCAACACCATAATCTAAGCTCAGTTGATTGGCCCTGATATCCTTAGACAGGTCGATTGTAAATGACCCAACACTGACATCTTCATTTTGAATTTCTCGGATCGGTATCTGCCATAGTCTGGTGATACGGTCCTCATCGATGCGTTGATAGGCGCCTATTACTTTCAATCGATCATAGAGTCTCGTAGGCTTATAAGTATTATAGGTGAGGCTGCTCAAGAATCGATTTTGGGGTCCGAAGGACCACTCTGCCCATCTAAGCGTGCCATTTCTGATCTCTGATAGATTGTCATATCTCGGTACATCACTACTTGTGCTATACTGTATATTCAAGTCGATATCAGAATCGTCATTAATGATCCAAGACATCTTCTGAAGCAGATCCAGCTGATTATAAGCCGTACCTATCTGAATATCGGGATTGTCATTTTCTGCAGCTACATCAATGCCTAAGCTTTCGTCTCTCGTTTGAAAAAGCAAGCGCTCCCCAAAGTTTGGAAAGGCGTCGGGTCGATTATTTCCTGTCCTCAAGTCGCCATAGTCTGAAAAAGTAACACTGGTCAACGAAGCGAATCTCTTAGATCCATAATTGAAATCAATATGGCCAGAGCGCTCCTGATTTGAAGAATTATATCTGGCGTAATAGTTTGTCTGTAACTTTTTCTCGGTTGGCGTCCCAAAATCAGGATGCCGTGTCTGAAAGTGCACTACCCCTCCCAGCGCATCACTGCCAAAGATCAATGAGTTGGGCCCGAATATCACATCGAGCTTGTCCAGAATGGCGGGATCAATCGTTATCGCATTTTGGAGGTGACCGTTGCGGTAGATCGCATTATTCATGCGTACTCCATCAATGACAAGCAAGACCCTATTCGCTTCAAATCCCCGGATGACAGGGCTGCCGCCGCCAAGCTGACTCTTCTGTACGAATACATCTCCATGTTGACTCAATGCATCTGCCGCCGTCTGCGGGTTAGTACTCTCAATCGAATGTTGAGTGATGGTGACGATCTGAGCAGGTACATCACTGGCATCATACTCCTGTCGCCCGTAGATTATAACTTCACCTGTTTCGTACGACTCTGGAATTAGGACTACTTGATTATCTACTTCTTGAATCTGCTGACTTGAAAGCTGCGCAACAGCATATCCAAGAAATCTAAAATTCAAGATTCCTTCTTGATCCCATGATGAGATATCAATAGATCCAGACTCATCAGTAGTGCCATTAAACTGAAAATCCTGGGACCATACCTCTACACCCGTCAGGCCGATTTGATCTGA
>CAZJTO010000166.1:0-6064 GCA_964548935.1 uncultured Saprospiraceae bacterium | reverse complement strand
CGGCAAACTTGGCATCCGTCAGGCGATGTGCTAAGCTGAGACCTGCACATCCCGCACCACATATGATATAGTCGTAGTCGATAGGGAGATCGTCGTGTGATGGAGAATTATTCAGTGCGTAACGGATTAGCAAGTAATATAAAAGCAGTTATTTGCATTGTGACTTATCAGGAGACTATTTCTTTTCTTTTTAGCCAGCTACCGGTCTATCAGCGTGATGGAGAGCAGGCTATCAAAAAAGACTTGACCAATATCATTGACCTATGCTCTGCACTGGGCAACCCTCATAAGGCATGGCCGAGTATTCATATAGCGGGAACGAATGGCAAGGGCACTGTCACCCACATGATAGCTGCATCTTTACAGGCGCAGGGATATCGGATCGGAATATACAGCTCGCCACACTATATTGATTTTAGAGAACGAATTAAGATTAATGGAGCGTGGATATCTGAGGAGGATGTCGTTTCATTTGTTGAGCGTATTCGGCCGCATATAGAGCAGATAAAACCCAGTTTCTTTGAGATTACGGTGGCCATGGCTTTTGACTATTTTGCCCGAGAGGATATTGACTATGGGGTTATCGAGACTGGATTAGGGGGGCGATTGGATTCTACCAATATCATCAAGCCGCTCCTCTCTGTTATCACTAATATCAGCCTGGATCATATGAATATGCTCGGTGATAGCATTTATGAGATAGCACATGAGAAAGCAGGAATCATCAAGCCCAATGTGCCAGTCATCATAGGGCAATATCAACCGTCTTGTGATATTGTATTTATTGATAAAGCGAAGCGATGTGACTCTGAGATTCAATTCGCCTCCTTAGTTTCTACTGAAGAGGGTACTTTACATGCAGGACCATTTAGACAGATCAACCTGAAGACCGCATCACATGCCTTGCACTATCTTAAGAGTCATGAGATCATAAGACTCTCTGATGAATCAATCAACTCAGGCTTAGACAATTTTGAACAACTCACTGGATATATGGGTAGGTGGCAGATACTACAACAGAGTCCAACTATAATAGCAGACAGTGCGCATAATATAGATGCGATTGCCCAAGTCATGGCAAGGCTTAAGTCCATGGAGTACGATCACCTCAGGATGGTGATGGGGTTTGTTAAAGAAAAGGATCTAACGGGTATCCTTAGCTTATTACCCAAAGAGGCGACCTATTATCTCGTACGACCAACCATCTTCAGGGCAATAGACCTTGACTCCCTGGGAGAGCTATTTGATCAGAATGGAATGATCTATAAAAAAGTAGGATCTGTTGAAGCGGGATATGAGTTAGCGCAATCTCAAGCGACCCAGGATGATCTTGTTTATGTAGGCGGGAGTAGTTTTGTGGTGGGCGATCTATTAGCTTATCTGGCTAAGTAGGGCTCACTAAGGCAATTCTTGTAGTTTACCATCAAGGATGTCTATGAACTCATGGATGTGTTCCACGAGCGCTTTTGCTTTTTTGATATAAGCGGCTACATCACGAGGTAATAGATCAATACCCGTTATGGAGCCTTCATCAATTTGACTACTCATCAGGGCGTATAGGTTATGCGTGAGATAATTGCGTTGTGTCCTGATCTCATTGAGTACGGAGAGTTCATCAGGTTTTATGCCATGATAGTTGGCAAGTTTGGCGGCTAGTAAGCCAAGGGTGTCTTTCTTGAGGTTAGTTCTGATGCCTGCTCTGATGAGCAATGCTTTCAATTTGGCTTCAAGTCGTCCTACAGCCAAGGTCATTTTGCCAAGTTCTGATGTGAACTCAGTTGAATTATACAATAGCTGATAAAACTCATGCGGATCGGTTGTTGAGCTCACTCACTTGCGATTAGGAGGTGTCACTGTCATGAACTCTTAATCTCTATTAAAGATCAAAGTACAATTCTATCTCCTTTCTTATCGCTGCCTTAACCTTATTACTGATGCCGATAGACAGTTGTTGATTGTGACCATAGAGATCATTGACATAGGCATCCTTACCTTCCCGTTCCATATTGATATAAGATTGTGTGATGGCATTGATGGTTTGATCTTTATACAGCTCTATCATTTTCCACAGCTGACCCGACACATATAGCTGTTGGGTGATATTGTGCTCATATTCCTTCTGTACTGAAACCAGCAAGATCGTCTTGAGGGCATTGGCGTCCAGTTCTGAGGTGTTTAATCGTATGATGAGGTCAGAGAGCTTGGTACGCTCCACGAACATGATTAAGCGCTCATAAGCTTGAAATCGTAAGGCCTTGACATCCTTATCCGCATCTTTACGATTCTGTTGCGCCATCAGAAAGGTCTGTTGCGAGGTATATTGCCTCATCAAAAAATAGATAACTAATGATGGAAGCCCATACTTAACTACTTCAATAAGGATCTCTACAATCTGCATATCACAATTACTATGATGTAAAAATAGCGATTACGGGTATTCATAAAGACCATCAATGAACTAACTTTGTCTCTTATTCGTTATGTCAGAGCTAAATCGAAGTAAGATGAGTGATACGATTACTACTACACCAATAAGCTTAACTCCCGGTGCTATAAAGCAACTCAGCAGGATTAAAGCAGAACAAAATCTTGATGACACCCACGGTTTAAGGGTCGGTGTCAAGGGTGGAGGATGTTCAGGATTTAGCTATGTCCTTGGGTTTGATACTCAAAAAGACAAGGACGATGTCTACGAAATTGCTGGCATGAAGGTGCTCATGGAAAAATCCCATGGGATCTACCTGATCGGTATGGAGATAGACTGGCACGAAGGTCTTAACAATAGAGGATTTACCTTCAGTAACCCTAATGCACAGGAAACCTGCGGATGCGGGACAAGCTTTTCGGCATAAGTTGGCTCTATAGGAGTTCCAATTCTTTTTTTAGCGTTTTAGTAAGTTTAGATACTACGAGATCGTAGGAATGATCTATGAGATCTTTGATCAGATCATCTTCCAGCCCTCGCTCAGTATACACCGTATTCCAGTGTTTCTTGCTCATATGATAGCCTGGAATTATGTCGTCATATTCATCTCGCAAGTCGAGTGCTCTTTCTGGGTCACACTTGAGATTAATGGCTGCCTCGGTCCATTCAAGCCCAATCAAAGCAAACATCTTGCCCATAACTTTGAAAACCAAGGTTACCTCATCGAAAGGAAATTCTTCAGTTACGCCTTTTTTCTGAATACAGTGTAAGCGCAGATCTTCTACATTCATCTTAAAGAATTATAAGCCTAAGATAAGCAAGTGCCATCTATAAATTGAGATGGTCCAATTCCATGTGGTGCCTTTACTAGCGCAGTAGCTAATTGCGCTTGAGGCATTCCCTCCTGTAGTAGCCAAATCATTAGCCTTAAATCACCTTATAACATTAGAATAGAGAATTATTGTTGTAAGACTGGCGACAGTCGCTAGGGTGGAGTCACTCTTCTGATGTCTTATAGATAACCCCGAACCGTTGGACGGTTCAATCTATGAATGAGAGATCGGATGTGTAGTTGCTCCGGTCTCTTTTTAGTTGGCGCATAAAAAAAAGGACCGCGACTATTGCCCCGGCCCTTAATCAATTTCTTACGACTTGATTTTACTCTACGATGAACTTCTCAACTTTTGAAGTTCCATCTTGATGTATCACACGTAACAAGTACATTCCTGAACTATAGTCACTCACATCTATTCTTCTTGAGAGATCATCGATAGTTCTAACTACCTGACCTTTTAAGTCAATTATGTGCGCTTCAGCTACATTAGTAGCATCATAGCTTATCGACATCATATTGCTCACTGGGTTTGGACTGATCGTCAGCTTGATATCTTCTAGAGTAAGCTCATTAAAAGCGATACCCGTCTCGATGCCTTGTCCTTGTAACTCAACAATGCCGATATCAGATCTGCTCTTGCCAAGTGCCTCGGTACGGTGCGGTCTCACATTTAAGCAGTAATCTTCTACCTCCCCAAATGCGACTATGTCACATGGACTCTTAGGAAATCCATTAAGACTCATAATGACTCTCATTCTGATCTGGCCATTTTTAGTGCCTATCGGAATTGGGAACGTTCCCGCGATCACATTGGAACTTCTAGCAGTACCAATCAACTCTCGTGTATCTTCAAAGTCTCCATCGCCATTGAAATCAATGTAGAAATGATAATAGGCTAAGTACGCTTGTGATCCAAATCCGGGAGTAAGCCTCAGATCGAACTCTCCTCCTTCAACCACATCGATACAATGATCTGTCAAGTCGGCAAAGCCTCCATTGTTCCCACTTCTGAATAATAGGTTATCAAATTTAGTTTCACGGATATAGCCCAGATCACTACGCTGAGCAAATGATCTACAGAAACTACCTCCTGAATTCGTATTGTTGACCGTCACATCAAAGCTACAGGTCTCACTGACACCGCAAGCATCTGTAGCAAGAACTGTCACGGTAGTTGTCCCGACTGGGAATACCGCACCGCTTGGCAAGCCTTCGACGAGAGTAAATCTCACATCAGCAGGCACCTCCATTATATATTCACGCTGTGCTGCGGCAGAAACATCATTCCATAATCCATATCGGTTGAGTTCAACAAAGTGTTGATTCCCACTTGTATTGCTCGGCTGATTCACAGCCCATTTGGCGAAGTTGATAACACGATTGTTCACATTCAAAAATCGACCTTCAGTGATATGATCGCTAACTCCGACAAATGCTGTCTGAGTGAGCAATTGACTTGCTAAGAATGAATTTTCTGCTGCTGATTCAATAGTGGCTAAGTATCCACCTAAACTGCGGGTAGTAGCATTAGCTTGACTCCAAGTAGCATTGTTGCGGCTACAGTAGTAATATGAACCATTGTGGTAGCCCATATAAACAAATCCACTAATCGACCTTGGCTGTGCATTACCGACAGAACAACAGGTGGTAACCTCTGGTAAGCTGTATGAAACATAAGCTCCATTGGCACTGGTCTCCACTCTAATATCCTCTGGACATTCTATTGAAAGTCTTTGTTCAACTACTACGTCGAAGCTACAGGTCTCAACATTGCCACAGGCATCAGTCACCTCAAACTCCACTCT
Source organism: uncultured Saprospiraceae bacterium (assembly GCA_964548935.1). Classification (GTDB taxonomy): domain Bacteria; phylum Bacteroidota; class Bacteroidia; order Chitinophagales; family Saprospiraceae; genus GYS-P2D. Next base: position 999 of record CAZJTO010000166.1, on the reverse strand, counting down.
GGTAGAACTCTGGAGGTCTTTCAATGTAGTCGGACCAGCAGTCTGTCTGACAGATACACAAGGTATCTCTACTATAAACAATAATCGTTCGTAATTGAATTCATCATTCCATAGTCCACTATTGAGCAATTCTACATAGTCTTGATTGCCTTGATAATCATTAGGCTGGCGAGGATACCAATTGGTATAGACTGGCGCGTCACCATCAGTCCATCTAAAGGTTCCCTCTTGAGCCTCATCATTAAGGCCAATAAATGCGGAGTTTACAGGTAATCTTGAAGCTAAGAAGGAATTTTCTTCTGCAGACTCAATCTTAGCCAAAAATCCTCCAATGTTAGTAGCTCCAACTCGAGCTTGTGGCCATGTTGACTTATAACGAGATAAGTAATAATTGGTACCCCTGAAATTACCTATAAATAGAAAACCAGAGATATCTCCCCCTGTACAAAGGTCACAAGTAGTATTAACCTGAGGTTGCGGCACATTGATTGTTGTATTGTTATCACATGCCATAAATATGTCAGATGGACATGTCACTGATAGAGATCCACTTCCTGTACCACCACTTCCTGTACCACCACCGGTTGTCGTCTCTTCTTCAACTGTTACCACAAATGAGCATGTAGTTGTATTGCCACAATTGTCCCGTGCTGTCAATGTCACAGTTGTAGACCCTACTGGGAACTCACTGCCATTTGCAATATTTGAGGTAAGAGTAGCTCCACAATTATCATTAACTGTAGGAGTCATCCAAGAATAATTAGCTTGAGATACTGGAATTGTAACGTCTACAGGACAATTCGTGATTGTCGGTGCCTGAGTGTCTACAAGAGTGATACGCTGAGTACAACTCACTGATTGGCCATTGTCTAGGTTAGTTGCCGTCCAGATACGATCAATAGTTACAGCACCGCTGCATGGGCCTTGAGAAACTATCTGATCAGCGAATGAAATGGTAGGGCTGGATGGACATCCAGAAGCAGATCCAAATGAACCTGT
>CAZJTO010000165.1:0-6072 GCA_964548935.1 uncultured Saprospiraceae bacterium | reverse complement strand
TTGAAATCGTCAATATCCATGGTAATGGATTTAGATTGATAGACAAAAGAGAAGTAGAGGATTAAATCAACCCTCTACTGTCCTTTATTTATTAAGACTTATCAACTTCTATCCTCTTATCTTGATTGGCAAGCTGCCATACGGTATGAAAAATAAAACGGCCTCTATCTTGCATTAGATTGAAGTCTATTTTCTCTACGCTATCAGTGAGTCTGTGATAGTCTTTATGGACACCATTGAAATAGAATATTGCCGGAATGCCATTCTTTGCAAAGTTGTAATGGTCCGATCTAAAGTAAAATCTATTGGGATCATTGGCGTCATTGTACTTGTAGTCAAGTACCATCCTGCCGTATTGCTGATTAACAGATTCATTGATCGCATGTAGCTCAGAGCTCAATCGATCTGATCCGATCACGTAGAGGTAAGATCTTTCTTTATCAAGATATTCCTCTCCCCATCTTCCGACCATATCGATATTTACATCAGCTACAGTTGACTCTACCGGAAATACTGGGTTGTTCACATAGTATTCTGATCCAAGAAGTCCTTTTTCCTCCCCTGTCATCCAGAGACAGAGGACACTTCGTCGAGGTCCTTTGTTTAGGACTTTAGCAGTTACTAGTGCTTCGGCAATCTCCAATACAGTAGTAGTTCCAGAACCATTATCATCAGCGCCATTGTATACTTCATCGCCTTTGACTCCGACATGGTCATAATGAGCACTTACGATTATCAATTCGTCTTTGAGGTCTGTACCCTCGATATATCCTAGGATGTTTTTTCCGATTAGGACTTCTCTGTCGACAACTTGATCAAAACTGATATTCGGTGATGTTACAGATATTGACTGTTGTGGTTGGCCTGTTTTTTTAATCATGTCACGATTGGCGATTACCTGGTCTTCCGTCTCACCTAGGATCTGCTTGGCCATATTCGTCGAGATGAGGAGCATATTGGTATGGTTGTCTCCCATCATTTTTGTTTTATCACCTAGCTCAGTAACTCGATTTACCATAAGGCGTCGGTTCGCATTGATGACTGCTTTAATATCATTAGAGATGATCAGAAGCATCGCTGCACCCTTGTCATGGGCAGTTTGTCTTTTTTCTTCATAGCCTAACGGGCCTTCACTAACTGTCACTTCATTAGGTGCACCATCAAAGACCAGTACAATCTTGCCAGCTACGTCTTTATTGGCATAGTCATCATAGTTACTTGTGGAGATTCCGTAACCTGCAAAGATCACTTCATTGCTCTCTAAGGATTGGCTTACACTCTTGTTAGGAAACCCGATATAGTCCCATAGTTGGCGATACGACTGGTCACCGACTGTAACCTCATTTGTACCCCAAGAAGTAAATGTGAAAGCAACGTTTTGATAATGGCTATTGTCTTCACCTACCTTCGGCAATCGCATTTTATCAAGATGTCTTGATATATACTGCGCTGCTTTTTCGATTCCCTCCGTGCCTGTCTCACGGCCTTGAAAATCATCTGAGGCAAGTATGTGCAGGTGTTCACTCATCTCAGCGGCCGTGATGGTCGTGCTGAGTAGATACTGTTGGTCACCTTTTTTTATACGTACTTTCTCATTGAGATCGGGGATAGTCTTACCACCAAAATACTGTGCAGTGGCTAGTTGAGATATCCCAAATAAGATAGCTGTTAAAACTGTTAATCTTTTCATTCCTATTTCTAAATTAATAATGGGCTAACAAGAGAACAGCCCTTCTGTGATTTTGTTAACTCTGCGCTCATGGCGACCGCCTTCAAAGGAAGTTGCTAAGAATGCCGTCACCATAGACTTGGCAGTTACGATATCCACGAACCTCGCTGGCATGGCGATCATGTTGGCATTGTTGTGTTGTCGAGTGAGTATACTGATCTCTTCATTCCAACAGAGACCACATCTGATGTCTGGATACTTATTGGCAGTCATGGCTACACCATTGCCAGTGCCGCAGATTAGGACACCATAGTCTGCTTGATTCTCGATGATATCTTTTGCTACTGGATGAACGAAGTCTGGATAGTCGACTGAACTATTGTCAGTCGTACCATGATCGATAACTGTATGCCCGAGGTTCTGAATATGGGTAATAATCAGCGATTTATAATCATATCCGGCATGGTCCGATCCTATTGAAATGCGCATGTAGTAAGTCTACTTTTTATTTTAATTAGGCACTCTTGTTTGCCTATACCGTTCAAGTAACGAATTTATTTCTTGTTGGAATGCGTCATCTGGTATTGAGTTGATGACCGAGAGGATATTATTTGAAGCACTCAAGCGATAGCCATAATCTTGCGCAAAGCTATTCCTCACGATATCAGGATCTATACTCTCATAGAATCTTAAGTGGTCAGCTGTCTCATTAGCAAGGATGCGCAAGTGCTGTTTGGCCTTATCATATTCTCTAGTCTTTAGATAGACGTTTATGAACGAGACTATCGAAGCATCATATGGAAAATTCATATGCGGGAACGCTTCAAAATACTTATCTGCCAGTGCAACAGCTTGATTTCTCTTTCCCTCTTGTAACAATTGGGTACAGGTTCGATTGAACACCATTCTATGGGCTTGTACTGCAGCGCCATAGGAGTTATCGACAAAAAGGTCTTTTTTATCAAAGTTGCCCCATTTGAATTTATTCATGATGTTGTTATACACCTTGGTTGTGCCTATCCTGCCACTGCCATATATACTCATGGATCTGTCGCTCGGAGTTTTACTAGGAACTAATCTGAGTGCTAAGCCTTCGTACTGCATATAATCATTGAGACCTAAGAGCTTTTCATTTTTGCAGGTCGTAGCGAAGTAGATAGGTCGCTCCCAGATGTTGCTACTGATGATATCCAATATGGCTAACTCATCCTTAACAATCCAGTTTTTACTTTCAGGAAACTTCAGTTGGATGGCAGGCGCAATCTGAACCGAATCTTCTGGACTGAAGAAGTTTAATTTTTGAACCGCAGCCATATTCGTTGGAATAACCATGTCCTTAGTTGGGACAAAACTTTCGAATGTCATAGAGCTACTCTTCAACTCATTTTTATCTCCAATAAATTTTACTACGGTAGCTAAGTCCATTGGTCGACTTCCTTGCTCTCCGAAATAAAACGGGATCTGATTTCTGCGATTACCGCGATAGGCCTCTGGAGGTATCGATAGTTTGAGCGGTTCAGAGTCATTGACCTTGTGACGCAACTTATTAATATACCAGTCTACCTGAACCAAACTCAGATTGACGATGCGCACATCGGTACGTATATTTTCGACTTCTTGCGCATACCACAGCGGATAAGTATCATTATCACCATAGGTGAATATGATGGCGTTTGGCTCCAGTGAATGTAAGAAGTTGGAGGCGTAATCTCTCGATGCGGTATGATGCATACGACTATGATCGTCGTAATTTTCGAATGCCATAATAGTCGGTGCTAATAACACAATCACCGCTGCCGCTGCTGATATGGGTATGCCGGATAGCTTAGCTCGTTCCTTGAGCATGGTAACAATCGCAGGTACGGCAAGGCCTATCCATATGCAGAAAGTGAAAAAACTACCTACCAATACGTAGTCTCGCTCTCGGGGCTCATTTGGAGGCTGGTTACTGTACAATATGATACCGAGACCAGTAATTAAGAAAAGGATTAGCGTTGCAAAAAATGTCTTCTGATCTCGGACAAGGTGAAAAAACAAGCCTATGAGCCCGAATATCAATGGCAAGAAATAGTAGTTGTTGTTGGCCTCCGCATACTTCATGGTTTCAGGTTCCTCGTCGAGATTGTAGAGCTTGGATTCATCAATAAACTTGATGCCCGATCTCCAATTTCCTGAGGATTTATCCCAAGCATAAAATCCTTGGTCACCATTCTGTCGGCCTACGAAGTTCCAAGAAAAATATCTGAAATACATCCAGTTGACTTGATACTTAATGAAGAATGCGATGTTGAATCCAAAGCTGGGCTTGGCTCCCTCTTCTCCAAATATTGACTGATACCATTGTTTGTACAGTCTCGGTCTTCCTAAGTTGGGATCAGAAATCCTGGGAAACAGCATCTTATCCTTACCATCATAGACGGGTTTTATTTTTTCATCTACCACGATATATTCGTCATCATTGGCTGTACTACTGTAGTAGGGTGGAAGATCCTCACGTCCAAAGCGGTCTTTTCGCTCGTAGCTCACTGGACTTGCTTCGTAGTTAGGTCCAAATAGTAAAGCACGCTCACCATATTGTTCACGATTGATATATGGCAATAATCGTGAAGCATCACTCGGGACGTTCATATTTACGGGAGTATCTGCATTGGCTCGGATCACTACGATGCCTATCGTAGAATATCCTATAGTAACGAGCATAGCACACATAGTGAATAGCTCAAGTACTCTATTTTGTTTCTTATAAGCATATCTGAACAGACCAAAAAATACGCCGATCACGATCAGCAAAGTGGGTATGATACCTGATTGAAACGGCATCCCCATGCCATTCACCAAGACTTTCTCCATACCAAGCCATACTGACGGTATACCTGTAATAATTAATTTTTGAATAAGTGGGATGATAGCTGCTCCCGCTACGAAAGCTCCCGCCAGGCCGATAAGCTTAACTTCTTTAACCTTCTTAAAGTATACCAATAATGCTAAGGCTGGAAATGTCAATAGACTAAGTAGGTGAACTCCAATAGATAGGCCCGCACTATAAGCTGCCAGCGCTAGCCATCGATCATTTTTAACGGTATCCTCAAGAGTATACCATTTGACCACTGCCCAAAACGTCAGAGCAGTAAAGAATGTAGACATCGCATATACTTCGCCTTCTACAGCCGAAAACCACACCGTACTACAGAATGCTGTTGCCAATCCTGCAGCAAGACCGGCTCCTCCAACTTGTATTTTATAGCTTAAGCCATCCTCATCAGCTAGATTCAGATATCTTGTCAGCATCATTGTAATGGATGATACGAATGTCGCCACCATCGCTGAGAGCATACCATTCATAAAGTTGACGGCAAATGCTATATTGCTGGGATCAGAAGAGGTGATGTCTCCTAGTAGCGCAAATATTCTACCTACCAGTAGGAACATAGGTGCCCCAGGAGGGTGAACAACCTGCATCTTATAAGCACCAAGAATGAACTCGCCGCAATCCCATAGACTACCGGTGCGCTCGACCGAGAAGAGGTATACTACGGTAGCGATTAAAAAGACTACAAGAGAAATTAAGCGTGTAAAGGACAGATTTTTCAGCATCAATGGAGTATTGAGTAACAAAAGTAAAAATAGAAAAACACTTAAGCCATTTAGTTAATACATTGTGATTGAATTAACAATACGTCTGAAGATGATCAAATTCGTCACAATCATCGTGTGCGTTTATGTGCTATATCGTTTAATAGCACCTCCAAAGGCCATAAATAGTGGTAATAACGAAGAAGCTAAAGTTATTGACATCGAACACGAAGAAATAAATGACTGAACCTAATGGTGCTCAATCATGGATCATCCATCAAGATGAGGCACTCGTAGTTGTCAATAAGCCGGTGACTATCCCAGTGCAAGGCGATAAAACCAACGATGATTCATGTGTAAAGATCGTGAGTCAGACTCTCGGAAGAAGGATATTCCTAATCAACCGTATAGATCGACCAGTGAGTGGATTAGTGCTTATGGGGCTCAGGCCTAGAATCCAAAAAGCCTACTCCAACTATACGATCATAAAAAAATATATTGCCATTGTACACAAGTCTGACTCACTGAAAGTCGGAACCTATGAACATCACCACACTAAGAACGCTCATCGCAAGAAGGCCTATATATCCGATGATCCTGTCCAGGACTCTAAGCCTGTGACTTTGGATATTGAGCAAGTCCATGAACTGGACAACTATACAGCACTCGTCATCTCGATACGATCGGGGCGATTTCATCAGATACGAGCCCAGTTGGCTCACCTCAGTGCTCCCATCAAAGGGGATGTCAAGTATGGTGCTCGCCGGGCGAACAAGGATAGAAGTATTATGCTACATGCATATCAGTATGATTGCCATGAGACTGAGCAA
>CAZJTO010000164.1:0-6090 GCA_964548935.1 uncultured Saprospiraceae bacterium | reverse complement strand
TAGTGATTGCATATGCAGAGATGAGTGGATCAAGTCCTTCGCCTCCGTCAAAATCACCACCGTTCCCACCTGTAGGGAATGATCCGATGATACTCAATGTACCCTCAGCACTCTGGCTGTAAGCCACCACAGAGTTAGGTCCTTGTACATTGCCAGCTACTTGGCCTTCACCATTGGTCATGGCATATACCGCACCAGCCGCATTTGCACAACTCACTGTATTTACTTCTACAGGATTCGAAAGGTCGAAACAACCTGTGATGTTATTAATATTGCCTCCTACTTCGAGACCAATTACATCTCCTTGAGATGCATAGTATAATACGTTGCTAGTCCCTGCCGATAAGGTATTAAAGTCAAAGTCAGAGAATGACGCAGGTAATCCAAGAATCTCTCCAGAAGTCGCATCTGCAATAATCCATCCTTCATTAGGCGCAACAGAGCTACCCTCAAACGCAGGACCAACAGCCTGAACCGTATTAATTGGTTCACCTACTGTGATTCTTACCCGCAGTATTGGTTCGTCTGGATCAAGTCCACCGCCACCATTAGAACCGATAGTGGTTCCGGCAGCAGTCATAATGCCTATAATATTCTCCAAGCCTGGATGCGCAGCTATCGTGGACGTAGGATCGTCGGTAGATGGACCAGAGCCCGAACCATCGAAACCTTGAGAAAAGCCAGCCGCACCAGAGGCGTTGTTAACCTCAGTACCTGCATCCCATAGATCAGCACCCGTAAGTACGAATTCGATTGGGCCATTGAAGTTTCCATTCTCGTCAAAGACTTCAAACTCAAGTGGATTTTCATTTCCAAAGAAGCCGTCATTCGAAGGAATGATCATTGATGCGAACGATGCGTATCGGTAGTTCAATGGATTGCGTATATCAATCGATCCTGAGATCGTTTCTCCTGGTGATATGAATTGTACCTCACCATTTCCTACAGTTGCCTGTAGGCGACCTGCTTGAGCAAACTCTGAACCTAGTAACTGTGTGTTACCTCCTTCAGCAAGTGACTCTAAACCTGGTGTCGCACGCTCTCCAAAATTGAAGAGATCAAAACTTCCATCATGAAGTCCAACCCAAGGCTCTGTAATGAAGAAGCCATCAGTAGGCTGCATCACTTCAAATTCAAACTGCACAGCAGCCATAGAGTCATCATTAGTTGCTTCTGCAACACTCCCTTCAAATGCTGGGCCAACGGCCTGAACAGTATTAATGGGTTCTCCTACTGTGATTCTTACACGTAGCATTGGTTCGTCAGCATCAAGTGGTCCGCCACCATTAGAACCAATAGTAGTTCCTGCAGCAGTCATAATGCCTATGATATTTTCCAAGCCTGGGTGCGCACCAATTGTAGATGTAGGATCGTCGGTAGATGGACCTGATCCCGAACCATCGAATCCTTGTGAGAAGCCAGCGGCCCCTGAAGCATTGTTGACCTCAGTACCTGCATCCCATAGATCAGCACCCGTAAGTACGAATTCAATTGGACCATTGAAATTTCCGTTCTCGTCGAACACTTCGAACTCAAGTGGATTTTCATTTCCAAAGAAGCCATCATTCGAAGGAATGATCATCGTAGCGAATGATGCATATCGGTAGTTTAGTGGATTGCGTATATCGATCGATCCTGAGATCGTTTCTCCCGGAGATATGAATTGTACCTCACCATTGCCAACAGTAGCCTGTAGTCGACCTGCTTGAGCAAACTCTGAACCAAGTAACTCAGTATTACCACCTTCAGCGAGTGACTCTAATCCTGGTGTGGCACGCTCTCCAAAGTTGAAGAGATCAAAACTTCCATCGTGAAGTCCAACCCAAGGCTCTGTAACAAAAAAGCCATCAGCAGGTTGTAGCACTTCAAATTCAAACTGTACAGACACAGCTGGGCCTGTTCTACCACCTGTTAATGTTATCTCTCCAGGATTGATCGCATTTGCTATGTCATCTCCAACACAAAATTCAAATGGTCCTCCTGATAGTACTCCACCATCTACATCACAAGCGACATCATCATCACCTCCAGCTGTATCACCATCATCAGATATAGGTCCTACAGATACGATACCTTGTACATTATTCTGTGGCAAGCCGCCGATTACTTGAAGACGCGTTAACTCCGCTCCATCAATAGCATATACGCCTACCTCTCCGGTTAAACCGAAGCACTGGTATAGGAATTGATTGTCATCTGAGATCCACATATCGATCCATCCTTCAGTAGTACCGAATGCCAATCCTGGATCAGTTGTATTACCCGTAGCGCCAGTACCCTGAGCCGCTACTTGGTTTAATAATTCTATATCTCCATCATTGAAGCTATAAGACGCAAGTCCTGCTTCGATCGCATTGGATACGAAGAATGTATTGTCATCAGAGAAATCTAACCAACATGCTGTACGACCAGTGTTGTTCTCGCCAGAGGCTACATCAAGGTCGATAGCTACAAGTGCGCCGTTAACAATCTGCCATGTTGATACTGATCCATCCTGTAATGCTGGGAATGCCGGTGGCGTACCGTCAGGTTGGAATTCTCTCGCCTCAGTTACAACTACATAGTTGTCCTGTACAATCTGAAATCCAATCGCAGATGGTAGGTTTCTACCCTCAGCATTGTCTCTCAATGTAGACGTTGCTCCATCAAGCTGATCACCTGAAAGTGTACCGTCACCGTTGACTCCATATAGAACGATCTCGTCTTCGCTGCCACTACCTAATCCAGATGCGCCAGAGTTGATTGATGCTGCTACGATGTACTCTCCTCCTGGTGAGAAGTGTACCGCAGAGGGTCTGTTTGCTAGTATTCTTCTTGATCCTTCGATGGGTTGTAGTGAACCATCATCAAGTAACCAGTATCCTACAAGTGATCCTTGGTGACCTGGCTCGCCAAGTGATAAGAATTCTTCTTGTGTGATATTACTCACATAGATCAAGCCATTTACGCCATCAAGGTTAGACGGTGTATAGGCTATAGAGTTAGGTCCGATATCGAGTGTCGCTTCTGTATCTACTACATCCAATGTAAAGTCTGCATTGACACGCATGGAGGTTACTGTATTGCTACCTGCATTTACTGCAAGTACGAATCTGTTATCTAAAGACTTAGTGATTGCATATGCAGAGATAAGTGGATCAAGTCCTTCGCCACCATCAAAGTCTCCACCATTGCCTCCTGTTGGGAATTCTCCCATGATAGTTAATGTACCATCAGCGGCTTGAGCATAGGCTACTACCGAGTTAGGGCCTTGCACATTTCCAGCGACTTGGCCTTGACCATTAGTCATGGCATACACTGCGCCTACTGCTGGTCCTGCTCCTGTATCACCTCCTCCTGTGTCTCCACCGTCACCAGTACCATCCGCATCACATACAAATGTTGATATAATCTGCATATCTGTAAATCCATACGCTGTAGGACAATCGAATGAGCCCTCACTTACGCAGAATGGTGTTCCATCATTGAAATAAAATGTTCGAGTACTTCCTTGCACTATGCACAGGAATTCGTGTCTCTGTTGATTTCTATAGTATTCTATAACCTCATCTTGACAATTGTTAACATCAACGATTCCACTTAGAAACGGAAATAGACTAAAGAGATCTAAATCTGATCCTGCAGAACATTCAAATAGTGATGTTCCATTGGTTAGTCCGTAGAATTGAAGACAATTTGTAGGTCCGTCCTCACAGTATAGTGTTCCATCAGGAAGGAACAAACGACCACCACCAGGGCTGAAGCAATCAGCGTCGTTTTCGACATAAATGAATTGAGCGCTACCAAAAGTAAATAAGGTAACTGACTCATTCATGCAGCAGTTATTTTGATCAATCTGGGAAGAAATAGCGGGAAAGTCCGCAAGTGATTGAGCATGACTCTGTTGTACTCCCAACAACATAAAAGCCATGACTATAAAGTAGTAAACTTTATACATCCATTTTAGTATTTAGTAAAAATTAATAAATTTTCGAGCTCGTCTCGAAACCTTAATGATGAATGAGAAAGAAGGGTTGCCAGCGATATCCGAATTACTCTCAGTACTTAAGATTCTGTCATTGTCATGACAGGCAAGGAATCTTTTTATAAATAACTGAAAATATAATTGTAAGAAATGTTGGCAACAATGTAATTACAACAGTTTATTATTCGTTTTTTAAGTAAATATCAGTATTTTATTCTGTTTGTTTGTATAGAAGCTCGGTTAGTGTCTTCTTCAATACTTTTGCGTTCTACAATTGATTTTGATCAACTTTTCGGACTTTGTAGCATGTGTCGTCAGTAGAACAATTGCTCAAGGCGACTTAAATCATCACCAGTCAATCACAGGTCTCAATTCATACATTTTAAATAGTGTTGACCATTAAAACGGAACATTGTGTGCTCTTGTCAATTATCAGTTACTTGTGATTGAAGTTGGCTTTTATCTTTAAAAGTCAATTGAGATCGTAGAATGGTATGACTAAATTAACCTCAGCATGAAGCGTATAAATTCGGATCCCCTTTTTGCTTTTCTGATCCTCAGCTTGGGCATCTTCATCTATCATGCTCTTGTTAGTGATGATACTGATCGGATCGATGATAAGATTGTCATGACTGATCATGACATAGATCGGCTTATTGATATATACCAGAGGACTTGGAGTGCCGCACCCGATAGCATAGCCTTACAACGGCTCATCGACCAAGAACTCAAAAATGAGATATTTTATAACGAAGGACTCAAGATGAACCTTGATCATAATGACGAGATCATCAGAAGACGCCTAGTGCAGAAATATGAATTTCTAATCAAGGACATTTCAGATAATGCCGACCCTACTGATGCACAAGTTCAAGAATTCTATAGGCAGCATCAAGAACGGTATCAGTCCGAAGCTAGTTATACCATGAGCCAGTACTATTTTTCTCCCGATGCTCTCGATAATGCTATGGCCCAGGCACAGCAATTTTATGAAACTGCAATAACTGATGGCTCCGATCCTATGACTCATCGGAATACCCTACATCTCCCTCAACAACAAGTCAATAAAACCATCAATCAACTGATGCAGGACTTCGGAACGTCATTTGCGCAAACTGTCGCGCAATACTCTGATACTGGATGGCAAAAGCCAATACAATCTGGATATGGCTGGCATGTGATCAATATCCAGTCTATTGATGCACCCAAGGCTATACCCTATGAGGGCGTCCGTGACCAAGTCGCTCAAGATTATCGCAACCAACAGCTATCAGAATACAATGATGGTCTGTATGAGGCTCTACGAAGTGAATATGAGATCAAATGGAATCTAAATAAATACGCGGCATGGGTTCCTTGAGATCACTACTCATCGCTATCATCTGCACAACTATAGGCATAACAGCGCTCCACGCTCATGAGATTAGACCGGCATACCTTCAGCTTAAACAAGTCAGTGGCCAGTCTTACGATATGCTTTGGAAAGTACCTATGCTCAACGGTGCTATCCCAAAGATTAATCCTCAATTTGACCAAAATGTAATCTTAGTCCTGCAGCGTGAGGAGCTTACAGCGGATGCCCTCATCAGACACTATCAATTAAACCTATTAGATCAAGATCAGATCAACGGAAAGACCATAAGTTTTCCATTGCTCGAAAACACCTTGATGGATGTATTAGTCTACATGGAAACCTCAGAAGGCATCACCTATAGTCAAATCGCACAACCCGATCAACCCTATATAGTCGTGCCAGTTGAACCCAGCAGAATAGACGTCGTCAAAACATATACTGCCCTCGGTGTAGAACATATCTTAGAGGGGATCGACCATCTACTATTCGTAGCATGTCTCTTACTATTGATTACTCAGTTCACAACGCTGTTCAAAGCGATTACCGCCTTTACCATATCACACAGCATAACCTTAATCTGTGCAACGCTGGGCTGGATCAATGTTCCTGGTCCACCTGTCGAGGCCGTGATTGCGTTGAGCATCGTCTTTTTAGCAAGAGAATACATCATGACTTATCAAGGTGAGTCGTCAATTACTGCACGCTATCCCTGGATAGTAGCCTTTATCTTTGGCTTACTTCATGGCTTTGGGTTTGCCGGAGCACTTGGAGA
>CAZJTO010000163.1:0-6112 GCA_964548935.1 uncultured Saprospiraceae bacterium | reverse complement strand
GCTCGTTTCTCTGTGATCTGTACCTCATCAAGAAGGTAATCTGTAGATCCCAGTTGTATCGCTCCGATGTTATAATCTGGTTTCTTTTTAGTTGTCTCTATATCTCTGATGAACTTGGCCGTATACCCAAGAAATGACACCTCTATATCGTATTTGCCCGGTGAGATATCCGTAAAACTAAAGTCTCCATCATCCTCACTTAAGGAACCGTTGATGATCTTTTCTTTACCACTTCGCCGCAGCGAAACAGTAGCAAATCCAACCGGCTGTCCAGTTAATGAATCTACGACGGAACCTGAAATCTTGCCTTTAATCTTCGGACCTCCGCCACCGCCAAATCCTCCAAATTGAGCAGATAACAATGTCACAAAAAGGGAGAGAATCGTTATGAGTAGATATTTTTTCATAGTTATGAGTCTTAAGTTAAAAACACCAATCATCAACTAATAGTTACAGATTGTATTGAAACATATGTGCTATATAATGAGACGGTGGATGATAAGTGTGTTTTTTCGATGAACACCCTTGGTTCATCGGTTTATCCCTCTTGTTTCTCAACCTAACTTTTAACTATTCAGCCAATAAGTGACCTTGAGTACGATCGACCTATTTCTGAGATCAAAAACAAATCGATCACTAGGGTCGCCAGGGTTGCCCGTAAAATAGTTATCAGTATACACGATGAACAAGTCCGATACTGGCGCAAACCGCCACTGAAATCTAGAGTTAATATTAGTGTTCTGAGACTGCGTATTGTATTGTAAGAAGGTGGTGAAGAACAATTCTTTAGAAAACGTATAGTCAATCCTCGGCCCAACGAGAAACGTGTTCCGCTTACCCTCAAGATGTGGCACATCAAATAGGTTATAATTATAGTTGATCGCTACTGAGGCGTTGGGAACTCTCCGCCAGGTTACGTCTCCACTAAATCCATATCTCGAACCATTAAAGTACCCGCCTATGAAGGTCCTAAGACTTGCCTGCAGGTCCTTCCGACTGTCACTTCTGATACTACTGAAGAAGTTTATATAGTCATACTCCGTATCAGCAGGCAGTGCCAAGGACTCCGTACCCGTTGGGTCAAAATCATCAAATAAGAAGATGTAAGTATTTGAGAGTCCAAAAGCAATTCGGGTTGTGTTGGGCAATTGTGCATTGATCTCAAAGTTGATCGATCGATCCGTCAGTCCTAATTCTGGCTGCCAGATAAACTCCGATTCCAATGAGAATTCATACTGATTAATGAGATCATTGCGCGGATAAAAAGTGAGTCTGGTTCTTGGGCTCGTACTAAAATAATTCGATCGACGAATGAAGCCAACTTCGGCATTATAATCCTCATCTACATACTCATGTCTCCAGGCGACACCAAAAGCCCTTGTTGAATATTCGAGCTCTGTACCATGAGAGATGGGCGTAGAGGTTTGGTCTGGTGTAAATGAACCATGGATAAAGGTCTTACCGAATAGGGTATTCGCTTCATTGGCATAATTAAAGTCAACTCCAAAGACTCGGTTAAATCTATTTTGACCGAGCTCCTCAGCAGTGCTGGCAGATACTGATTTGTTGACACCGATAAAACTTATGTTTGATCGATCCAAGATCTGTTGTTGTACTGCTAATACCGAAAAGTTAGCCCCGCTTATTCCGTTCGATAGATCCGTAGCCGTCTGTACATTGAGCACTCCGACCCGCGTTTTATCATTGAGCTTACCACTTAGTCTAACTCCACCATAGATTCTATTTTGTACAGTTTCGTCATCCTCATTGGAACCTACCCCGATCCGACGTGAGAAGAACGGATTGATAGCGCTAAATCCAAACTCACCGAACAAGTCGGCATTCTCTAAGAAAAACTGCCTCCGCTCGGGAAAAAATATTTCAAACCTCGACAAGTCAGTGATCTGTCGATCCACCTCGACTTGGGAGAAATCAGGATTGACCGTTAAGTCTAAGTTTAATCCTGAGGTAATCCCAATCTTAGCATCCCCGCCAAAACTGAGGTTAAAGTCTCCCTCAGTATTATTCTCAAAGTCTCTAAAATAAGATGATGCTATAAATGGGATTACTGAAAGATTCTTGCCCTTAGAGTAAATCGGTTCTTCCCACTCCATTACTCCATTTTTGGCAAGACTGACGAGTGGCAAGTTGTTAGGGATACCAGTCCAGGTCGTCCACTCATTAGCTTGTGTATCAAATCTGTAGGCTCCTAGCTTCCATCGTTTGCTTCCTTCCGAAAAACGCAAAGCGCCAAAAGGAATCTTCAATTCAGCGGTATAATAATCACCATGGATATGGGACTCTCCCCACCATTTATTATCCCAAGATTCATCGAAATTGGCGAAGCTATTACCTCCTTTTGTGATGACACCCTCTCGGATGACGCCTTCTGGGTTTATCCCAAAGAAATAGGCATTGGTTTCATCCTGAAAACTATCAAAAACTAAAGTGATATTGTCGTTGCCCCCTGCACGATAATCTCTTCTTAATGTATTGACACGCCATTCATCTCCAAGACCATAGCACTTGACTCCGACATAGAGAAACTCTTGGTCGTAGGCCATATATAGCTCGGTTTCACTAGTCGCCGGAGTGGTATCATTTGGAAAATACTGAATGAACTGTGAGGCAGGTGTTAACTCTGACCAGAATGATTCCTCTAACTTGCCATCAAGCTCGATTGGATCTGATATCTTCTTAACGAAGGCGTATTTACCGTCATCCGTCTGTCCATAAATCGAGAGCACTCCAAAGAGAAAAAAAACAGCAAGAATTCGTCCCATAAGTCAGCACAAAGATAACATCCCCTCGTGCAGCACTGATGGAATATTATATAATAAGATGTTAATAGGAAGTCATATTGACGTCAAAATCCCCATATTAACAGATAACTTTTAGGGAGGAAGGCATAATCTTAAACTGTAGCTCTCCAGCTTGGATGGGATAACCTTCGCCATCGATATGCATATATGAATCCTCGTAAGCGGTGATTTTAACCGAGGTTGTTACCTCGGTACTTGCAAAATGGCTCTTATGGATGCGCTTAGCAAAAAAGCGCCAAGCGTTGCCGAGATAATCCATCTTATGGGCGTCATGGATCAGCATTGTATTCATTAGACCATCGCTTTCATCCGCATTTGGGGCAACTGTAAAATGATATCCAAACATAGATCCATTAGCTACATTGACCGATAAAAACTTACCGTCATACTCCTTGCCATCGACTTCGACCTTATAATGGCAGTTCTTATACTTCACACTTTCCATGATGGCTCCCTTGAAGTAAGTCGAGAATCCACGCTTAGCACTCTGCTTGGTCTTGTATGCCACAAGGCCATCCATCCCTACTCCTGCCATATTAATGAAGAACCGGTCATTGACCTCGCCGCTATCTATATACTTAGTATTAAACTGGGCAATCCTGTGCAACGCTCTTTTTTTGCTGCGTCCGATTCCTAAGTGCATCGACAATCCATTGCCTGACCCACCTGGGACGATGCCAAGTGGTACATCAGAATATACAAGAGCAGATGCGACTTCATTGAGAGTGCCGTCGCCGCCAACAGCGACTACAGCATCTATATTCTGTCCTATGGCCTCCTTTGCGATCTCACTTGCATGACCCGCATACTTTGTAAAGACGACTTGAGAGTCAAACTGATGATCGGGTATAAATCTCTCTATGAGTGCAGGCACTCTATCCTTAGAGTGATATCCCGCAAACGGATTAACAATGAATAGTATATTCCTCTTGTTATCCTCCATCTCTACCTAAAAACAAAATATCGTTGCATTGGAAAATTATAACTCACACCTACGAATATAGCTACAATAATGGCAGAATATTTTTCATCAATATGGAATCCCTCTGTTACGAGATAGGTGCCAACCGTATTAAAGAGTATCGAGCCCGCTACTACGGCCCCAAATCTTATACTCTGCTTAGTAATAATGACATCCTTATTTTTAAAGGTCCAATTACGACCTAATATGAAGGCGATAGTGGCGCCTACACAACTACCGATAAACTTTGCAATAGGATAATAGATGCCCACGTACTCTGATCGCAATAGCAAGAAGATGAGGTAGTCACAGAGGCTTGCCGTATACGCACTAGCGTTATACCGTAAGAAGGAGGTTTTTAAAGGAACCTTGAAAGTTGTTGGCTTACTGTCTATCACTACTGCCATGCTATCATTAAAAGTACAATCCTCAGGGAAATGTTCGCATATATACCAGCTACTACATCATCTACTAACACCGCCCAATTGGTTTTGATCTCATCAAAACGCCTTATACCTAAGGGTTTAGCGATATCGAAGGCTCTAAATAAAAAAAAAGCTAAAATCAATGAAGTCCAACTGACCGGAATCATGATCATCGTAATCCAGTAACCGATCATCTCATCAACTACAATGCGTTGATCATCATCTTCCCAGTCGTTTTCGAGCATACCTATACTCCATAGCCCTGCGACATAGAACAACAACGTAAGAATTACTGGAATAAAGAAGTTATCAGGGACTCCACTGACGTAGATCAGTGCACTAATTAAAAAAGCCACGGCAGTACCCCATGTTCCCGGTCCAGGCTTAATAAAACCTGCGCCAAACCCAGAGGATATTACCACGGCTAGTCTTTTCATATCAGAGAGTCTATTCTACAAGACTCTTCCAAAGAGCCCGAATATAGTTAATCTATCTACTCTTCGTAATAATCTAATCCCAAATGATTAATGATGTCTTCGCCAGCAATATGTCTAATCGTGTTCTTGAGCTTTTCAAATTGCTTGAACAAATCATGCTGTGGATACAATCCTTCTTTTGTTTGCGGAGATTTGAGATAAAACGATAACCACTCTTGTATCCCCTTCATCTCTGATCTCTTAGCAAGATCCAATAGAATCGCTAAGTCTAATACTAATGGGGCTGCCAATATCGAATCGCGACATAGAAAATCTACCTTGATCTGCATCGGATATCCTAGCCATCCTTTTATATCTATATTGTCCCAACCTTCCTTGTTATCGCCACGTGGTGGATAGTAATTGATCCTAACCTTATGGTACATGTCTCCGTACAACTCCTTATGAAGTTCTGGCTCGAGGATCTGCTCCAGCACACCAAGTTTAGAAACTTCTTTAGTCTTAAAGTTATCAGGATCGTCGAGCACTGCTCCATCTCTATTACCCAATATATTGGTAGAGAACCATCCATCTATACCTAAGTATCTTGCTTTTAATCCAGGTGCCAGTACAGTCTTCATCAATGTCTGTCCTGTCTTAAAATCTTTGCCCGCAATTGGTGTGCCTGTCTGTTGAGATAATTCCACCATAGCTGGCACATCGCATGAGAGGTTCGGCGCTCCATTAGCATATGGAACCCCCATCTTAACAGCTGCGTAAGCATAGATCATACTTGGAGCAATATCGGGATGATTGTTTCTCAATCCTTCTTCGAGTGCTTCAACAGTCTCGTGGACCGCTCCTTGTTCTATATAGATCTCGGTCGAACCACACCATACCATCACCACTCTGTCGCACCCATTCTCTTTCTTGAATGTTCGGATGTCTTCCATGAGCTGCTCTGCAAGATCCATCTTGGTAGCCCCTGTCTTAACATGAGAACCCTCTAATCTTTTGACATAGTTCTTATCAAAGACAGCTTTCATAGGCTTAATAGCCGCTAGTTCATCTTTGATTTCATTGAGTAAGCTTTTGTCCAATACTTCTGCATGAGATGCAGCCTCATATACATTGTCCTCAAACAAATCCCATCCTCCAAACACTAAGTCATCTAACTGAGCGAGTGGTACAATGTCATTTACATTAGGCTTTCTGTTCTCTGTGCGCTTGCCTAATCGGACAGTACCCATCTGAGTAAAAGCCCCTATCGGTTGGCCTAATCCTCGTCTTACTGCAATACATCCGGCTACAAAAGTCGTAGCTACTGCTCCCATCCCCGGCAATAAGATTCCTAACTTACCAGTGGCAGGAGTTGCTAATAGTTTACCCATAGAATTGTCTTTAGAGTGAATTGAAGTTTATCAAATTTCCAAATGGTGCGCAAAGTTAAATTAATGTTGCCAAAATCAACATTAAGTTTTGACTTGC
>CAZJTO010000162.1:0-6119 GCA_964548935.1 uncultured Saprospiraceae bacterium | reverse complement strand
TATTGATAATGGAGTGACCTGAGGTGATAATCGAAGGAATTTGGCTAAAAGCCGAGCAGAATTGATAATTAAGATTTTTAAAACTCAGGACAGAACTTGTTGCCATTTTCGTGATTGCCGATATATGTTACACTTAACTCAATGGTATTAGTGCCAAGAGTGGTTCCTGTTAGGTTTCTTAGGTTGGCATCGTAACTTAGTCCGACGAGCAATCCTTTTTTGCCTATCCCTGCAGAAACGATGAAGTCTGTTGGCTGCCAAGTAGACAGGCTTCGACTGGATCGCATCCAAAAACCTAAATGTGTACTAAACTCTTCACTATCCACAAGCTCGTATCTCAGATTCGCTCCGAATACAGCACTCTGCGATTGGCCTTGCGAGAGAAATATTGTTCTCGGTTCTATAGATGTTCCCGGGCCTATTGGAAACGAGGCACTGGCATGTGCAGTAAACCGTGCGTCGAGATTAAAAGCTTCGAAGTCCTGAGTTGTTATTAAATCACGGTCGAAGAATGAAATATTGGGTTGATTCAAATGCTGATAGGCCACTCCGAAGTAGTAGCTATTGTTCTTTTTTGGTGTGATACTATAGTGGAGTCCCACAGAGACATCTGGGGCAACCTGACTGTTGGCAGGGAGGATCTCTTGCGTCGGAAAATTAAATTGATCTACTCCATTAAACTCATCCTGAAAGGTGAGGTTGGTAATGCTAATACCACGTTGCGCAATGCCCAATTGTAATCCTACACTCAGGTACTGAATAGTTTCTTTGTCGAGTAGCTTATGATATGCTCCGAATAAAGATAGTTGGGTAGTATTGTAATTCAACAATCCTACTCGATCAGAGAAGAATTGTATTCCTATCGCTACGAGGTCATTGCCAGTCCTGAAGCTACCAGGGCTTCGAATGTCGTATTTGACATCACCACCGACAGATGTGGTACTAAATGGAGTATTCAGCGCACCATCCCATTGATCTCTATAGTTCACGTTGACACGATAGGTTCCTGAATGAGATCCTGTGAGTGCAGGGTTGAGATATTGCGGGTTGGCATAAAATTGGCTAAACTGGCTATCCTGTGAAATAGCAGAACATGATAAAATCAACCCCAAAATCGCAAACAGAATCCTTGTTAATCCTCGCATAGTCCTCAAGATAGTGAGATGCACAAAATCCATAACGTAAGAAATCAATATCAAGGTGTATGGACCACAGATAATATTGTAATTTGACCCTGTTAAACAGGGAGTTATAAGTGAAGTGTGCAATCAGTCGTCTCAGTGTATGTCCGATCAGGTCCAAACCTAACGATGCAGCTGAGATGGTGTCTCAATTACTATTCGGCGAGCGTGTAGAAATCATAGAGCGCTATAAGAGCAACTGGTTGAGAGTCAGATGCCTCAATGATGATTACTTGGGGTGGATGGACCCTAAGCAGTTGATCAATATCGAAGAAGAATATGCCCCCACTGCCATAGCTCTTGAAATGTCTCAGCCGATCTGGTGCGATGGGCTCTCTACTTACATTACAATAGGTGCCGAACTCCCTCACTACGATGGCATAACTGCTAAGATAGCGGGACATAACTATCGGTATAGTGGTCAAGCAATCCAATCTGATCAATTCAACAAGAGCAGTGTGTATCTTGAGAAGTTGGTGAGAAAATGGCTTAATACACCGTATTTATGGGGTGGGAGGTCGCCATTTGGGGTGGACTGCTCTGGGTTTACTCAAGTGGTCTTCAAGTGTTTGGGTTTCGACTTATTACGTGATTCTTCACAGCAAGTGGAACAAGGGGCGACAGTGGATTTTATTGAGCAAGTACAAGTAGGTGATTTAGCTTTTTTTACAAAAGACACGGATCGAATCACCCATGTCGGAATCATACTGGAAGGAAAGCAAGTGATTCATGCCTCTGGTGCAGTACGCATTGACTCTATTGATCATTATGGAATCTATAATAGCGAGATTGATCAATATACTCATCGCTTGAAGATTATTAAGAGACCTGTCGATATCATCCAAGATTCTGCGGTAAAACCTGACTGATATTCTATCCCTGACTATAAGGTGAATGAAAATAGGGCTACTAACTCACTTGAGTAATAGCCCTATATCTCATAATTGTTCAATGATTGATCATACCACTATGCTGGCCAAGCGTACTTTTGGAATGGTGGATCGACAGGTGTTTTAGCTAAGTGATTAGCATAATTGCTAATAGTCTTTTGAGCCATGCCTAATAATATATCCAGCAGGTTTTGCTGATTATATCCAGCGGAATAAAAGGCATCCTGATCTGTTTGAGGCATGTTGCCTTGATTCTGTAGTAGGCTCAATGTCGCTTGGCGTAATGCCTCCAACTTGGGATTAGGAATCTCCGAGTTATTCCTGAGTGCTTCTGTGATATTAGCGTCAACTTTGGTCATATGGGCTATGGCAGTATGTGCAGGAACACAGTAGTGGCACTTGTTATATACATTGATGGTTTGCCATATTACGGTTTGTTCATCATTGTTAAATGAAGAATTGGCAAAAAATCCATGCAGGGTTTTATAAGCCTCTAGTAAATTAGGCGACTCTGCGAGTACTCCATGGAGATTAGGTAACATACCGAAGCTCTTTACTGAGCCTTGTAATGATTCTTTGCTTCCTTCAGGAGCGCTTTCAATTGTGTGTACGGTGAGCTTACTCATCTTTTATTTTTTATAGATAAATCATCAATATGATGTAATGGTTGTTTGTGATGGATTAAAATTTTGCGGTTAGTGTTGATATGTCGGGAGTATAGCGGGATATCCTTTGAGATTCGAATGGTACTCTATAGTTCGCTGAGTTATTGGGTCAAAATCTTTAGCTCCTAATAGTAATAACTAATATATTATACACAATTGATGCTTTCAGATAACAATGTATAATATAATAGTCATTTTTTAAATATTCCATTGATGACTAATATAATGAGCATTAGTTGACAATATACTGTATATTGACTAATATAATGATCTTTATATGTTTGACGCAATAGAAATTAAGGATATTAAGATGGAGATAGGGCTCTTGGTGAGAGCACTCAGAAAACAACGTGCTCTATCCCAATTGCAACTTGCTGAAACTTTAGATGTATCAAGAGCTACTATCCAAAATATGGAATCGGGTAAGAACTTCACAATTGATACCATACTCAAAGTATTGAAAGAAATGGATCAGTTGGCCTTACTCAAGAGTGAGATAGAACGAGCAAAGAATCAAGCCATAAACACTCAATCGCTTTATTAATGGCCAGTAATAAATTGATCAATGTTAGGCTATATGGGAGTGAGATCGGCCGTATAGGTCTTGAGATTGATGGAAACAGATCGTCCTTTCAGTTCAATCCCGACTACCTGCAGAGTAATCGATTTATAAACATATTTCCTAATACCGGAATCATACGGCGAGTAGAGCATATTCAGATGTTTGGTCAGTATAACAATACAACCTTCAAGGGCTTACCTCCTCAAATAGCAGATTCTCTGCCAGATATGTTTGGGTCAATCATATTTAAAGCTTGGTTAGAAGGTACAGATCGAACCGACATTTCGATACTAGAACAACTGGCTTATGTAGGACGTCGAGGCATGGGTGCAGTTGAATATAGTCCCATCGCCAATTTGCCAGATCATGGTTCTATCGATATATCGCAGATTATCGAGGTGTTGAAGGATGTGTTGGATATGAAGAAGTCCTCAAGTCAAAGTCATTTGAATAGCCAAGGACTGATCAATATATTTCGTCTGGGAACTTCGGCAGGTGGAGTGAGGCCTAAGATCCTGATATCTGAGCATAAGGAAACCGGAGAGATTATTCCGGGCGATATTGAGTATTCGGATCAGTATCATCATTATTTGGTTAAGCTGGCAATCGAAGAAGATTTCTCATATCCTCGAGAGATCATAGAGTATTGTTATTATCAGATAGCAAGAAGCCTTGGAATCGCCATGATGGATTCTAAGCTCATTGATCGTAGGCATTTTGCCACATTGAGATATGATCGGATCGGAGGAGAGAAAAAGCACGTCCTTACGGCAACCGGAATTACAGGATGGGATTATACAAACCCGCTGCACTCTAGTTATGAGAATCTATTTAAGCTTTGTTCATTTTTGCGAGTGTCACATGCTCAAATAGAAGAACTATTCAAGCGCATGGTATTCAACGTGGTATATGGTAATGTTGATGATCATCTCAAGAATCATTCGTTCATTCATGACCCAGTGAGTGACAGATGGACTTTATCTCCAGCTTATGATATCACTTTTCCGCTTAACCCAATGTTGAATTTTAAACGGGCTAACCGTGCGATGTCTATTAATGGTAAGCGAAGTCAAATCGGTGTCGAAGACATACTTGCGATAGCCGACGCCTTTACTATAAAAAATCCCAGAGGTGTAATTAAACGAGTGGTAGCACAACAGCCGATTCTACTGCAGCTCTTGCGTGATTACGATGTTTCACCACGTGTGATTGATAAGATGGTAGATCAGTATAACCTGTTATCCACATATGTTTAGAATAGGGAAAATAATACTCAGAAGAGTAGTTTTGAGATTCAACAAAAGCTTCTTTCAAGATTAGTCTACCCACCACCAATAGGACAAAAAAAAGAAGTGCATCCTTAAAGGATACACTTCCAATATTGATACCTAAATATGCTCGTATATAACTGTGTTAGGACAGTTGGGGCAATTAGATTTAATTAAAGAAATATTACAGAACTAAAATCTATATCAAATTCAAAACACCATACACTAAAACTGTTGATGTCGTCAAATGTGAAGCCCTCCGGAAGAGTAAGAGGTAGTGTGACTCCATTAAACTGTTGTCCTTGGATCGGGCTTGTCAATCCCATTCCATTATCGAAATCGCCATTATTTGCTCCATAGATAGCCACTGCTGGTCCTAAACCGTTATAGAAGAAATTTCTGATCTCTGCCTCGCAATCATTTAGAATTACAACAGTACCACTTATACCATAGAGGCTGCTAACTCTTAAATTACCACTCTCTCCTACCAATCGATGTTCTTCTAGGCATATTCGATCTGGATCGATTTGCGCGGGCATTGGATCATCATCTCCGCAACTTATAAGAATAAACAGTAGTGCGAAGGCTAAAAATTTTATTGTATTGTTCATAGTGTGATTTTAATTTTATTTAATCAGGGATTAAGACATGTTTTAGATTTTTTTCTCTTCCTGTTATTGTTACAATGCTATGAACCTTGGTTATGGTTGCTTTGGTATATCAAGAAAATTATAATGCTGTTAAGGATTTTGTTGTCTTAGCGGGTAAAAACCGACTCAAAGAACTGATTTTCTGAACTTTATAAGAGTTGATACCTCAGGATTTAAATTTCTTTTAGGGATTGGTAGCATAAATGTCTGTGGACAATAGCTACGAACAACTTGTACTAAAAACCTCATGTGTCACTATGCACAGCGAGGCTTTGGGCTTAGCTAGATTTGTGGTTATCGGCTAGTTGAATTATTCCTAATCTCATCTCTAACCAAATGAGTATCCCATATACTGTATAGGTCTAAAAAAGAATTGTTGGTATTCTGCAAGCTACTTGTCATCTACATACTGTAAAATCACCATTTATAGTGATAGTGCCTGTCAGATTGTGTGTTAATTTTGCCTCTATAGATTCCCCCCTAAGAAACCTTATTTTAGGCAGACTGCATTTATTTATGATCCTGGAATTTGTGACTCATCATAGTGCAAATAATTTAGGATTTAGAGGTGTGGTGTCGCCAAATTAGAAACACTGCTATCAATGAATACTGTATCAACCAACGTGCGCCAGATCGGTGTGACTTTTCTTTTGATGATCTTTCTATATGGAAGTCAATTATACGCTCAATGCACAAGTAACATAGACGTGAGTGGTGTGCTGACAGGGAGCATAGGAGTGCCTAACGCCAGTCGTGCAGATGGTGCACCTGACGGAATATTTACAAGTGACATATCTGGAAATAGTGATGACCTATTTTTAACATATCAAAGTGAGACGGACGATATCATCGACGCTACACTATGTGTGACAGTAGCCTTCAATGATGAGGACGGGCATGTAC
>CAZJTO010000161.1:0-6131 GCA_964548935.1 uncultured Saprospiraceae bacterium | reverse complement strand
AATTTTTGCATCACATAGATCTCAAAGACAAGGTTACTATCGCTTCAATGCAGAACAATGCCGGTATAATTGGAGCGGCGATGGTTGCATTACCGTTGCTTAACAAGTAGGCGTATAGATTCAATTCAGATTGTTGATATAAAAAAAGGCTGCTTTGTTAAAAGCAGCCTCTCAGTTCTGGTTATTGAATTGAGTATAAATTTTTAGACACTTTCTTTTTCGTAATAGTTAATCATCGATAGGATGATTGGATTTTTGATGATCATGGCTGGCAGTTCGAAGATGATAGTATGCTCTGCGAACTCCTCGATTAACGCATCCTTTAATAGATCCATGCCATACTGCTCATTGCCGAGGAGTATCTGACATGATGCAGCCAAATACTGCAATCGATAGCTGAAAGTGTATCGATCGGCACGTTGGATTATTTTTTCAGCTACATCATACTTTTCTTGCTCCATTAAGAAGATGATGTAATTCTCCCAATACTTAGAAACCTCTAAGCCTTGTTCTGCGGCTCTATTGTAATAGTAGCTTGCTCTGTCTACATCATTGAGTCGATGATAAGCTCTGCCCAGTGCGTCGAAGTATTCTTCGATACCATTTTCTATTGCAATGGCTTTTTTCAATATTTTGACTGCGCTGTTGTAATCTTTATTATTGATGTAGCATTTAGCTAATAGATACAGTGCTTCATCACTGTAATTATCTATTTCGAGCGCTTCAAAAAGAGTTCTTTTTGCTTGATCTACTAAATGCAACTTGTACTCGCAATTAGCGATGTTCATGAGAAGGTCAATCTCCGGCCCAAAAACCGTTAAAGCTTCTTGATAAATCTCTAAGGCTCGGCTATGTTTATTTTTCTCTACCAAGTATTCGGCACAGTCATTATAACCTTGCTGAAACCCTGGGTTAATGATAAAACTAAACTCAGAGGCTTCTATAGCCTTGTCATACTCACCCACACATGCATAGGCGCTGCCTAAGTTGTACCATGCCAGATGATTATATGGATGATTGTCCACTATTACCTTGTGTAATAGTATGCTTTCTTCAAAATTCTTGCTTTGGGTTACACTCTCGTTCATTAGAATAAGAGCTTCCTCATTGTTTGGATTTAAAATGAGCGCCTTTTTAAGGATTTGAAACATTTGATAGTACTCCTGAAGACTTTCGCAGTAATATGCCTCTGCTACATATACATCCTGAAGATCGCTAGGGTTACAATTCTTTTTGAGATCTTCTATGAGTTTACCTGCTTGGTCACATCTTTTTTGAAGGATAAAGATGTTAATCTTTAACAACTTCAAGTCAATCTCATTTGGAGATACGATCTCTGCCATACCTATTGCATCTAATGCATGATCTAGCAGACCCTTATTGATCAATAGTTTAATCTTAAGAGTCCTAAAATCCGATCTATAACCGTATTGCTTGATTGCGTAGTCCGCAGCGACAATAGCGCTGTCGAGATCTAGCTCTTCTTGATAATATGTTATGATGCGGAGGTATTCCTTATCATCGAGATATAGTCGCTTGCCGTCTTCAAGGGAATGTTCAAACTCCGCTATTAGACCCAAAATACTATGAGACAGTTTGGTTCTACTATCCATTCTTTTTTAACTATGTCTGGGATTATATCCGTGGCGAAGATAACTAAATAGCGAAGCCACAAAATTTTCTGACAAAGTTTTTTTTCCACAAACCAAAAAAGAATTGTCGTATTAAATTATATCACATGTTACACATATTCAACTGTTTACACATTGCTAAATTATCTATGTGACATAACTGGTCTCTTAATGCACTAAGAGTCATTTAGAAATATATAATGAATAAAAGAAATAGATAAGCTAGATCAATTCTCTTGAGATCTATCAGAATGCAGTCTTTTGATCAACCGCTCTTTAAATTCTTTCTCAGCCCGCATAAGCGATAAAATCTGATCATCTGATAATACACCTTTTAAGTCAGTCAGATACTGTTTGAATAAAAGATGTTGAGCTTCTTCAATTCTTATAAGCTCATCAAGTGTAGCTACTCCTTTCTGAGAATCCCCTAATAAGGTTCGCTTGTCCTCACGGAGATTATTTTTTGAGGCTTCGTGCTGATTGAATATGGGCCAAAAGTCTTGAGCTTTTTCGCTCGATAGATTTAGTTCGGTAGTGATGTGAGCAATCCTCAGCGATTCGATTTTCTTTCGGTTATGTTGGGCCGTGGCAGTAGCGGCTATAGCTCCAAGTAGTATTATGATTATAAGCTGCTTCATCATTCTAATATGAATTTAGTTCTGTTATGTCAATATCTTCAATGTGATCATCTAAATAATCAAGTATGGACTGGTCAAGTATACCAAGATCGTTATTTGATATCTCTTCAAAGGCACTGCCTATATAAAATAGGTCATCACTATAGATATCCTCTGAATCTATAATATATGTATAAACATCTTCCTGATTAATCTCCTCAAGGGTCAGCTGATCGTTAGCTCCTATTAGATAAACGCTGAAAATGGCTATGAGTAAGCTTGCCGCCACTGTCCATAACTGAGGACGAAGCCAAATAGGTACGACTGTTGCTTTTGTGTTCTTACTTACCTGATCGTATAGCTCGTTAACATAGCTAGCACTCGGCTTTTTAAAACCTTTTCGATCTTGCGAGCTTAATAAGAACTTAGCGTCTAATTCCGCCAGTTCTTTAGTTATGTCATCCATGTACTCCATGTTTCGCTATGTAGTTTTCAATCTTTTTTACTGCATGATGGTATGCCGCTTTCAATGCACCTTCACTAGTGCTTAGCACCTTGGACATATCACCATATTTCATCTCCTCATAATACCTGAGGTTAAACACCATGCGCTGTTTTGGAGGCAAGGTCTCCATAGCCAACGCTAGTGTCTGCTGTATCTGTTCAGAGCTAAGTTCAGACTCGGCTCTTACAGGACTCAACTTATTAGCAACATCATCGGGGCTCATCGGTTGTGTCCTATTTTTCTTGAGCTCTCTCAGTGTCTCATTAACTGTGATGCGATATATCCAAGTATAAAGTTTAGAGTCACCTCGGTATTTATCCAGATTCTGGTAGACCTTAATAAATGACTCTTGCAGGATATCATCACAACGACTATGTGTCTTGACCATGTTATAGATCAATCCATACAGTCGCTCGCTATAGGTGTTGACTAACAACTTGAATCCCCGCTCTCGGGTAGATTCTTGGCTCAGCAACTCTTTTATGTATTCCTCTCCTTCCGTGCCTATTGCTTTTTATAAATCGATAAGTTAGTCAACCTATTCGCCTATTAGATGGCTTACAGCCTAAAAAGTTTAATTCTATTTTTGTCCTCAAACTAATTACTCAGTATCGTCATGTTTAGTTTAATCTGTAAGTGGATATATCATCTGGTCGGATGGAAAGTAGTCGGCACGTATCCACATGAGATACCCAAGAAAATAATCATCGTGGCACCTCATACCTCTTCTTGGGATGTGCCGCTAGGTCTATTGGTGAAGTTTTGGTTAAAGATGGGTGCGCAGTACTATGTAAAAAAGGAAATGTTCAAGGGTATACTTAAGTTTATATTGCCACTAACTAATGCGATTCCGATAGATCGAAGCGGCAATACAAACTTCGTTGATAGCGTAATCACAGACTTTAAACAAGCTGAGAAGCGCACTATATTGATAACACCTGAGGGAACCCGTAAGAGAGTGGAAAAATTTCGGACGGGATTCTATTATATAGCAGATGGGGCTAAGATTCCCATTATTCCTATTTCGTTTGATTTTGAGAAGAAGAAGATAGAAATCCACAGCAGCTATTATACCACCGGCGATGCCGAAAAAGAAATTGCTGAAATAGAAGATATTTTTAGAGGAATCCCGGGCTGTATTAGGGAGTATAGTTTTGTCTAACTAATTGAACAGATGTATAATTCAGAGAAAGCGGCGAAAATATATGAGCAATCAAAAGACTGGCTCGAATCTTCTGTTTCAGTTGACGAAATTGAAGATCTCCGAACTGCACTGAGATATCATGAGTGGAAATATTATGTCCAATCAGATCCTGTATTAACTGACACAGAGTATGATCGGCTGTACAACCAACTAAAATCTATAGAGTCTGCACACCCTGACTTAATCACCCCAGACAGTCCAACTCAGCGAGTAGCCAGCGATCTCAATCCTGAGATGGACGCTGTGCCTCATATCGTGTCTATGCTATCGCTTGATAATGCGTACAATGGAGAGGATTTAAAGAAATTTGACGAGCAGATCAGGAAGCTTGCAGGTATACCTGCGGAGGAGGATATACAATACTGCGTTGAGCCCAAGTTTGATGGAGGTAGCGTTGCTATGATTTATCGTGATGATCTATTTGATCGTGGTGCGACTCGTGGTAATGGGCAGATGGGCGAGGTGATTACCACTAATCTGAAGACCCTACCGTCAATACCACTCAAGGTTAAGTTCTCCGATAAATCGATTCAGACAGCGGAGATCCGTGGCGAAGCAGTAATCCGTCGTAGCACATTTGATCAGGTTAATGAGGCACGAGCCGCTCAAGGTAAAACCTTGTTTGCCAATCCTCGAAATGCTGCCACTGGTGGTCTGAGGATGAAAAATCCTAATGAAACCAGAGAGCGAGGATTAGAAGTGTTTGCCTTTCAACTAGGTTATGCTTCTGATGCGGATGGTCAAAATGTATTGGATCAAATAGATAACCACTTTGATCAACTGGTACTATTAAAAGAGATGGGCTTCAAAGTCCATAATCTTGATGAAGTACTATGTCATAATATTGATGAAGTCATCGGTCGAGTTGAGTCATGGGAGACAAACCGAGATGAATATCCCTATGAAATCGACGGTGCTGTCATAAAAGTTAATAGCACCAAAGTTCAAGATCTCTGCGGCACTACTGGTCATCACCCGAGATGGGCTATTGCCTTTAAGTTTAAGGCGAAACAAGTAATATCAACCCTATTGGATGTGGAGTATCAGGTTGGTAAGATCGGATCGATCACGCCTGTAGCCAAAGTAGAACCCGTACATGTGGCAGGAGTAACTGTTTCGTCAATCTCTCTCCACAATGAAGATTTTATCAAGGAGCGTGATTTGCGTTTAGGAGATAAGGTGCTCATAGAGCGAGCTGGGGATGTGATACCCTATATCGTTAAGGCAGTTGAGAGTGTCAGGACGGGTGAGGAGCAGCCTATTGACTTCCCAAAACATTGTCCCATCAATGAGTCAGCTGAAGTGGCCTTAGTAAGGGCAGAAGGCGTGGCGGCATGGCGATGTCCATCCTGTACGTGTGGAGCACAAGACCTCGAACGAGTTGTTTTTCATGTTTCAAAGGTCGCAATGAATATAGATGGATTTGGTAGAGCTTATGTCGAGCGATTTTTTGAGATCGGTCAGTTGAAGGATATCGCCGATGTCTACAATTTAGATTATAGCGAGATCCAAGGGCTCGAAGGTTTTGGTGAGAGGTCTGTGCAAAGGCTCCAAGCGGCCATTGAGAAGGCTAAGAAAAATCCTCTATCTAAGTTGCTGCATAGTCTGAGTATACATCACCTCGGAAAGAAAGCTTCTCAGTTGATAGCTCAACAAGCTAAATCTATCTTTGATCTAATAGAATGGGACGAGGAACAGTACACATCTATCAAGGATATTGGACCTGTTGTAGCTCAAAATGTTCAAGCCTACTTTAGCCAACCCGAGCACATAGAGATGATCAAGAGGATGGAATCTTATGGTGTTAATATTTTACAGACTGAAGAAGATAGACCTGTGGAGGTAGCTGATGATGCCCCACTCAAGGACAAGACGATACTGTTTACAGGATCATTGCAAGAGATGACGCGCAATGAAGCTAAGCAGATGGCCATAGTTGCAGGAGCAAAACCACTCAGTGCAGTTAGTGCTAATCTTGATATTTTGGTTGTAGGAGAAAAGGCAGGATCTAAGCTAAAGAAGGCTCAAGCCATAGAAACAGTGACCATCTGGACAGAAAAAGAGTTTCTGGAGCATTTAAATCAATCAAAAGATAACTGATAACGTAAGCTTCCTGCTAAAACATAGATCAAAAACATACGTTACTCTCAGGTCGTCGTACTTTTGTGCGCGAT
>CAZJTO010000160.1:0-6168 GCA_964548935.1 uncultured Saprospiraceae bacterium | reverse complement strand
GCTGCTATATTGACGATTGTGTTAGTCAACTACCCCAGCAAGTCCGATGGTATCCGGTTAAAGAGTAAATGGATCCTGTTACTCCCATTGATCGTTTTTCTATTCAGTGGACTAATCGAGATCTTGCTTTATTATGTTGAGGTTTCAGGTCAAGTCGATGGAGATGGGGTTTTATTTACCTCAACATCATTTGGTTTAGCGGGTACGATAGGCATCGTTATCGTCCTCTATAGGATTCTAACAGGTCGAGCTCAATTTGGGTGGAACGACGTTATCGGTGGGGTGGTTTTAGGCTTACCTAATTACTTAACTATTTATCTTTTAATCCATCTTCTAGAGCGAGGTTGGGATGGCTCCGTATTGTTCCCACTAAATAATGTTTCCATTTTGGTGATTCTTACCGTGATCGGTGCACTGATTTACAAAGAACAACTCAACATGCTTAAGATAGTTGGATTAGTATTTGGTATTATTGCTATAGTGCTTATTGGAACTGGTATTTAAATGCGACAATTTATGCGAGTAACTTTTTTGATTCAATTCATTGTTATTTCAGGAGTACTGGGTATTCTGTGCTGTAAATCCAATGAAGCTGTCGTTGAAGAGACTAGTATGACAAAGACTAAAGCTGAAATATCAAAGTTATTTGAAGGTAAGAAATATCATTGTAAAATGAATGAGTCCGGCGATATGCAATTGTGTTTTGCCGATGACGATCCTCAGGGAGATAGATTGCGAAAAGTGTACGCAGTTTATGATTCAAATTACAGGATTATATATGGACCTAAAAGGGTTCATGGCACAGTAGATTGGTCAGATGATGACAGCTTATTAATTGAGATTCTCCCAAGAGTTTTGCACCGTGAAAGCTCAGGCAACCAAACGGAGAAAAAAATCATAAACATTAGAGAAATCCATAAGATATGACTAAGAAGATTGGAATTTTATCGGTGTTAACTATTCTAACTGTTTTTGTCATATTTCAAATTAAGGTTGAAAATCCTCCTACAGATAATCTTCCTGAAGACAAGTTGTATCACTCCTACACGGAAAAAAAGGCTGAAAAGAAAAGGGCTGGACTGAAGAAGCTCCAAATTACGGAAGAATTTGCACGAATGAATCGTCAGGTCAGAACACCAGATGATCTTGCTTCTCCTTCTTACTCTGGCAATTACCGAATCAAAGAATATACCAAAAAGACCCGCGGCCTTAAGTCAAATAATATCACATTTACTGAACGAGGACCTGCTAATGTAGCTGGTCGAACTCGTGCCGTTTTGGCATTTCCCAGTGACCCTACGCTCAATACCTGGCTGATCGGTAGTGCATCAGGTGGTATATGGAAGACTACCGATGCAGGAGCAAATTGGGAGAATATGACTTCGGACTTACCCAATTTAGGGTTTAGTACACTTGCACATTCTGCGGCTGATGAAAATATTGTTTATGCCGGTACTGGTGAACACTTTACAAATGATATTGATGGTGCTGGATTGTTTAAATCTGAAGATGGCGGTGAGAGCTGGCAACAGATCGTAAGTCCAGAGCAGTTTCCAGACTTTAGGACGGTTAGTAGGATTGTGGTTGACCCAAATGATCCCAATATTGTACTTGCCACAACGAGAAATAGTGTTTGGGCGAGGGTAGTGGACGAGGACGGATTTTTGGATGCGGATCTTCGTGCAGCTATTTATAAGTCAACTGATGGTGGATCAACTTGGCGTCGCACCGCGAGTTCTTCAGAAGATAGATATGATCACATTGTAGCTGACCCTACAGACTTCAACAATTTATATGTTGCAATCAATGGTATTAGGGTTATTAAGTCTACAGATGCTGGAGAGACCTGGTTTGACGCTAGTAATGGTCTAATACGAGGAGGACGTGCTGAGATTGCAATATCATCAGTTAATCCACAACGACTGTTTTTGTCAACACAAGGGTCGGTTACGGGCACGGGCTCTGATCTTTATGTCTCATCAGATGGTGCAGCGTCTTGGCAGGTAGCATCGACTGCAGATGCAGAAGATAATATTCACTTTCTTGACGGTCAAGGGTGGTTTGATAATACAATCATTGCTCATCCGCATAATGAAGACATTGTATATGTAGGAGGTGTCAATCTATTTAAGTTTACCATAAATGAAGGTGTTATTGCTACTACACGATTTGATGTGGTTGAGGATGGTACAGAAGGTTTTTTTGATTTAATCAATTTTGGCGGTTCAATCGCAGGTGGTGGTATAGATCTTGGAGAAGAACTCACACAAGATCAAATTAATCCGATTGAAATAAGATTTGGTCAAGGAGGACAAATGGCCCATAGGTTTACAGTGGATGGTCGCGGATCAGGAGTACCTGATAGTGACTATCAGTATGAGGATTTAGTTGAAGTCCCATTTCAAGTATGGGATACACAGCTTGATCGACAATTGATGGTTTCATTTAGAGATCAGCAGAATGATGGTGTCTGGAGGCTTATAGAAACTTTTACTGGCACACCTTCGTCCGCTAATAGCCGAGAATATATATATGTTCACGACGTGCAGTACGAAGAGACCACCGACGCTAATATCGCACAGTCAGGAGGAGGACATGTATTTCGAAATATGTATTTCATCTGGCCTGTATTGTCTGACAATAGTGAATTTCAGGATAATAACTTCCCGATATCTAATTTCCGCATTGACAAGAATGTAGTGAATGTACTTGAGAAAGGTATTAATGTTATGTCCGACGCATACAATGATTTTGATGGCAGAAACACATTTGTACAGAGTAATAGAAGTGCTTCTGGGGTTCATCCGGATCACCACAATATTTTTGTGCTAAATGATTCACCTGCAAATCGTCAATTTAGATTATTAGTAGCTAATGATGGAGGAATTTACGTGTCGGGCAGAAGTCGAGACCCAGGTGTGACTAGTGGTTCGTGGTCCTATGCATCATTGGGAACCAATACTACACAGTTCTATAGTGCGGATAAAGCACCAGGAAGTGATCGTTATATCGGTGGACTACAAGACAATGGTACTTGGTTTACTCCATCTGCAGCTGGAGCTAATGCTACTACCAACTATAGGTTTGCATTAGGTGGAGATGGGTTTGAAGCTATTTGGAACAATCGTGATGATAAATTAATCATCGCCGGTTCTCAATTCAATAACTTTTCAAGAACAACAAATGGAGGAGGCACTTGGGTAAATGCTACAGATGGTATTGACGACCAAGGACCGTTCTGGAGTCAGTTAGAAAACTCAAAGGCCCTCCCTGATAGGATATTTACAGTAGGCACATCCGGTGTATGGAAGTCAGAAAACTTTGGAGAAACTTGGGAACCGACCAGAATAAACGATGTTCGTTGGAGCTTCACCAATTTCATGTCTATTGAAGTGTCTGTAGCTGATCCTGACGTAGTGTGGGCAGGAGGCGCTCTTGCAGAAGATCGACGCATATTTGTTTCAACCGATGGAGGGGATTCATTTAGTGCTACCGAATTTTATTCGCAAGTAGTGTTGGGCAGTGCTTCCGGTTTGTCAACACATCCAACAGAAAATGAAACTGCATTTGCTATGTTTTCTTTCCAAGGTAGACCTAAGATTCTGCGCACCACTGACTTAGGCCAGACATGGGAAGATATTACTGGCTTTGCTGACTCGCAAAATGGAACAAGCTCACGAGGGTTTCCTGACGTGGCCGTCAATAAGGTCTTTGTGTTTCCAAATGATACGGATCGGATCTGGGCAGGAACTGAAATCGGGATTGTTGAATCGCTAGACGGTGGAGATAGCTGGCAAGTTATGGATAATGAGATGGGAGCGGTCAATGTATATGACATGATATTGCAGGATGATCAGATTGTAATCGCTACGTATGGTAGAGGGATCTGGACTGCTACAGTTGAAGGAATAGAACAAGTATTAGTTTTTCCTCCGAACATAACGTCAAGTTCCGTAACACCTTCTGGAGAAATTAATCTGGAGATAGAATACCCAGAGGTTTATGATTCGATAGACGTGGTCATAAATGCAGAAACGGTAAGACGGCTTGGCAGTAACCAAGAGGGTATTGTTAATGTCGTTCTTGACAACCCTCTTATACAAGGGCTAGGGCAAATTATAGTAATTGGATATTTAGATGGCATATCTTATCCATCACTATCTATCAGTTTGAATCTTTTTGTTCCATTAGATCCAGTAGAAGAATACAATAATGATTTTTCTGATGATTCTCGAAACTCAGAGTTTTCAGGAAACGGGTTCTCGATTTATACAGAGCGGGGTTTTAGTGATCCAGCGATCCATAGTTTACATCCTTATCCAGATGAAACTGAGCTTACATATACTTTGGTGCAACCGATCAGAATTCGTGGCCAACAATTTTTGACTTATGATGATATTGCTATAGTTGAACCGGGTATGGCAGGTTCAGAGTTTGGAGATAGTGACTTTTGGGACTTCGTAATTGTGGAGGGATCAATCAATGGAGATGAATGGATGCCTCTAATCGACGGATATGATGCTCGTGAAAATGAAGATTGGTTGACCGCTTTTGAGGCTGAAAGATCTGGTAATCTCGAAATGTTTAGATCTCAATCAATTGATTTGTCGGAGTTTTTTGATAGAGACGACATAGTATTGATACGGTTTAGATTGTTTGCAGATCAAGCAGTCAATGGATGGGGTTGGGCTATAGACAATGTAAGTATCGCTGTAGACAATACAACTGCTACTATAGATGCCGAAGAGTCAGAAAATAGAATTTATCCAACCTTAACGTCTGGTCAAATCAATGTTGAGCTTGATCCTCGAATGAATATTAATACCATCGCTGTTTATGACCTAAATGGACGATTGATCATGAGAGATAATATCAACGGTTTAGATCGTTATCAATTTGATATAGGAGACCAATCAGCAGGCTTTTACATTGTAGAACTTGCAAATGAACAAGATAACATCATTCAAAGAATCATTAAACAATAATCAATTAAGGCAGCTAAGATTTAGCAACGTTTACAAAAGGTGGTCGACTGATAACAGCGTCCACCTTTTTCTTTCTTATAGCGATTTTGATGTTAGTCCCTTTCTTATGATAAGGCACCTCAACATAGCCTAATCCGATTCCATTTTGCAGGCTCGGGGATAAGGTTCCAGAAGTTACCCTACCGATGATCTCTTCATCTTCATTTAGGATGTCGTACCCCGCACGGGGTATACCTTTGTCGGCCATTTTGAATCCTACTAATCTGCGATTAGGGCGAGCCTCCTTCTGAGCCAATAGATCTATATGATTGACAAAGTCATGATTAAATTTAGTGATCCATGATAATCCAGCTTCAATAGGGGATGTAGTATCATCTATGTCATTACCATAGAGGCAATAACCCATTTCGAGTCGGAGTGTATCTCTCGCTCCTAAGCCTGCAGGTAGAACATTAATAGATGTCTTCGTATCAAAAATTGATTTCCAGGCTTGCTCGACATGTTCATTTTTGATATACAACTCGAAGCCTCCTGAACCAGTATAACCTGTAGCAGAGATGATTACGTCATCAATACCAAAAATAGCCCCTTGAACAAAACTATAATAGGGTATAGAATTGAGATCTACATCAGTCATCTGGCTCAATAGATCAGCTGCTTTAGGGCCCTGCACGGCTAATAAGCTCATCTCTTTTGAGCGGTCAACCATAGTGCAATCCCATGTATTATGAGATTGGATCCAGTTCCAATCCTTTTCAATGTTAGAGGCATTGACAACAAGCATATATTTCTCCTTACTGATGCAATAGATGATCAGATCATCTATAATGCCACCAGTAGCATTAGGCATACAACTATATTGAGCTTGACCAGGAGTGAGGATGGAAGCATCGTTACTACTGATACGCTGAATTAGTTTGATCGCCTCAGGCCCAGTTACCATAAACTCTCCCATATGCGATACGTCAAAGACCCCAACGCTAGTTCTTACCGCCATATGCTCTTCCTGAAGGCTCGTATATCTCACTGGCATTAGATAACCGGCAAATTCGACCATCTTAGCCCCGTGGGCTACATGCGTGTCATATAACGCCGTTTTCATTGACTCAATATTATCCATTGACATCGGCAGTTTGGTAAGCTTCAATAGGAAGGCACGAACAGACGAGATTGCGATCTCCGT
>CAZJTO010000159.1:0-6213 GCA_964548935.1 uncultured Saprospiraceae bacterium | reverse complement strand
CAGAGATGAATTTAAATCGCTGATTTGCTTGAATGATCTGTGCTTTTTGTTTTTGAACAGGACGCTCGGGATATTTCACCTCCAAGTCAAACGAAATCTCAAAAGATCGGTAAGCTTCATACTTTTCGCTAAGTCTATCTAGCATTTTTTTTGCATTCCCATTTTGTGCACTAAGTGGCACTTGAAGTGTGATAAGAAGTACTAGAATGATTGTTCTCATAGTTTTTAGTTGAGATTTATAAGAAGTATTGATAGAACGTAGCCCTGCGGGGAAGAATTGATAATTGTGTGTTAAAATAGGAATAAGGCCCAATCTACATTGCGCAATTCATTATCAAGCAGTGAGTTTATCATGTACTTTTTTTACAAGATACTCAATCGTTTATATGTTTTCGTCCCTTTAGCTACAGCGCTCGATCCTCTTAAGGTATCTTAGATTGGTGTTGAGGGGATTATTCATATTGTTATTGCTGATAGTAGTAAGTCCGCAAGATTGCTTTGGTCAGTTTCAGTGGAACTGGAAAGATCCGCTGGATCTCAATCATTTTGATTGGGGCGACAATAAGTTGCTACTCTACAATAGCATTGGATTAGGAGTGACGCTTAAGTTTTCTAAGCCTACGTCAGTCAATGATCAGCGTCATGTACAATTCAGCAGTCATGTCGATGTGTTGAAAGAATATAGCCGTCCCCCTATTTCTGATGTATACGTAGCTCGATTGCGATGGGTGAAGCCGATAAGATCATTTCTACAGGTTGGTGGAGATCTTAGCATATACAGAGTTGATGATGCTGAGATCGATACTGAAGGCATCGGTGCGCAAGTCGTATTTAATTGGATACTACTTAATAGGGATAATCTCAAAATCGTCTTTGACAATGGTGTTGGTCCTAATATCTTTAGGGATGCCTTTCCATTCGGGGGGACCCGCTTTAACTTTTCAACGTTCTATGGTATTGCGTTGCAAGTAAAGATCCCTGCTGTTGGCTGGGTAACCGTCGGAGCAAAAAACCTCCATATATCTAATGCGGATATAGCTGGTTCTGATCGCAATCCCGCTCTTGATGGTTGGGGACTAACTATTGGATATATATTTCACTGAGCTGGAGATGCTCTGTGATAATTGTGATTGGTGATTGCGGATATTACTGGTCTCATTTGATCGGTGAGGTGTAAGATATAATCTACAACATGCCTCGAGATCAGTTGGCGTCTACTAAATGTGCTCACTATAGTCAACCCATCCTCTGAGCAATAGATATCAAAATACTTTTCTGTCGCTGGGGTGTTAATGTTTTCTATAGCCTTGATCGTGTACTCGTCAATATCTGAATTATGATAGGTCCAATATGAATTGAACTTGTCATCTATATGCAAGGTCAGTGTTGCATCAGTATGGGATTCCCTCAATACGAAGCGTGTCCGCTGCAGGCTATCGTCATAATCGTCATCCTCTGCTTCAATAGTCCATTCTTCATTTGACAGTTGCTCCGATAGTTCATCGCAGACCTCTTTGATGATGCTTGTGATCTCCTCTGTATATTTCTTTAGAGCATGTCTGTAGCTATGCTCACTGGTAGCGATTGCCTCTCTATTGATGAACTGTGTGACACTAGGTGATAATCTCGAACACATTTTGTTTAACTTTTGTCAGCACAATATTCAACATAAAATTGCTTCGAATGGTTCACAAGTCCCTGATTTACACAGTTCTAAGCTGTGACATAACCAACATAAATGCGATCTCTATTTGGTCCATAATATTCTGAATATGAGCCTTAATAGATTTCACGTTGGACTTCTTGAAGTTTAATAACGTTCTCAATCTGGTGGTGTTATTGAGACCGACTTCGCCTTCATTAGACCGATAATCTTCAAAAAGCTTATTGATATCTCCTAAGATTTTTTTGTTTTTCAGTTCTTCGGTGAGCTTATTTCCCTCGACCAGGCCAGCATCTATTCTTAGGTTGTTGTTATCATCTAACTGAACATTGAGATCCAGTACGCCAACATGATCATAGTTGAACCCAACTTGCATAGTGAAACACTCTTCAGATCTTACGAGTATATCAGAATCTTGATTGTATGCGAGGTGCCACGATAACTTGGGATATCTGAGTTTGATCTTTTTAGATAGGCTCTGGACACTCTGACTGACTTGATTTAAAATGATTTCGTGACGTTTCATAAGATATAATTTGGTAATGTCCTAAAAGAACGGTCAAAGGATTGCAGGTGTTTTGAGAATATAGTTAAGTAAATATTATTGTTTTTCTTTCTCTGGTTAATTCATTGATAATGTGTGGTTTATAATCGCTTGCCAAAATATAATTTGTACAATGTTGTCGCCTCTATAACTATATTTTACTGTCAGGAACGAGGGCTTAAATGATCATATCAGCCAATTTTATGCTCGAGTGAGACTGGCTTAGGGCATTTAAAAATCTCTACTTTACCGCACTAAACATGAGTATATGTCCATACCTCGCTCAAAAAACAATGACTACACCCAGAAGATGGCCACAGAGCGTCGCAGGTTTCTATCCAGTGAGACGGAGACATTTCTAGATCACATCGGTCAATATTCGATGAACCCCGAAGTGTTTGCGGGTAACGTGGAGAATTTTATTGGGGCGGCACAGGTGCCTATAGGAATTGCTGGGCCAGTTGTGGTCAATGGAGAGCATGCTCAAGGAGAATTCTATATTCCTCTGGCTACAACTGAAGGGACATTGGTCGCCAGCTATAATCGCGGTATGAAGCTAACACGAATGGCGGGAGGCGTCACCGTCCACGTTATTGAGGACAAGATGAATCGAGCTCCTGTTTTTGTATTTGAGGACGCTGGACGAGCTCGTGATTTTGGTTTATGGATAGATCAGCATTTCGCCGAGCTTAAGGAATTGGCAGAGTCGACCTCAAGTGTAGCCAAGCTCGTAAGTATTGAGCAGTTTTCGGCAAGCAAGATACGCTGGCTTCGATTTAATTATCATTGTGGTGACGCTGCTGGACAAAATATGGTTACCAAGGCCACTCACAAAGCATGTCAATGGATTCTCTCCCAGGAGAGCGAGGGGTTAGAGTATTTTTCTCTGGCGGGCAATCTCGATACTGACAAGAAGCACTCCTATATCAACTATCTGCACACACGAGGCAAAAGGGTCGTGGCGGAGATCCGTATCCCTGATCAATTTATCAGAGAGGTGATGCGTACAGATGCACAGACCCTGCATAATCAGCGTAAGATCTCAAATGTAGGAGCAATCATGGGCGGTTCCGTCAATAATGGCGCACATGCGGCTAATGGCATCACAGCGATGTTTATCGCTACAGGACAGGATGTCGCAAATGTAGCAGAGTCCTCAGCAGCTATCGTGCATGCTGATGTTATGAGCAATGGAGACTACTATTTTTCAGTGACGATTCCGTCGCTCATCGTTGCCACCTATGGTGGCGGAACAAGTCTGCCGACGCAACGTGAATGTCTGGAGCTATTGGGTTGTCATGGCAAAGATAAGGTGATGAAATTTGCAGAGATAGTAGGGGCTGTTGTGCTCAGTGGGGATCTATCACTATCTGCAGCGATCATGGCAGATGAGTGGGTGTCGAGCCATGAAGAGTTGGGTAGAAACAGGTAGACAGGTAGTATAAAAAAAGCCCTTCCGAAGATTCGGAAAGGCTTACTATAGTTGGGTCGTTTGTTTGACTCTGTCTTGGACTATTTGAAATCTTTGTTTCTTCTGACTGGGTAAGCGACTTCGATGCCAGCTGCGCCAAATGCCTTCTTAATCTCTTTATAGGAGTTGAAGTATACACTCCAGTAGCTTGCATCTGTAGCATATGGACGAACAGCGAGTAGCACATTGTGCTCATCAAATTTTTCTATTTCGATTGTTGGCTCATCAGGCAACCTTTCAGTAACCTTATCTAATGCACCTTTGATGATCTTTTGTACTTTATCAAAGTCTTCCTCGTATGGCATAGCAACATTCAGATCTACTCTCAACTTGCCGTTAGCAGTAAGGTTGGTCATGACGCCACTTGTCGCAATACCGTTGGGCATAATCACCTTCTTATTGTCGACGGAATTAATAATCGTATTGAATACTTGAATCTCTGATACATGGCCTACAGTACCTTGAATATCTACCAAGTCTCCTACTTTGTATGGCTTGAACAATAGCACCATCACACCTGCTGCAAAATGTCCTAATGTACCCGACATAGCCGCACCAATTGCAAGACCTGCACCGGCTATTAATGCTGCAAAAGCGGTAATCTCAATTCCGACAGCACCTGCCGCTGTTATTACAACCATTACCTTAAGGAGGACGCTCAATAATGATTTTAAGAATGGTTGAAGATCTGCATCGACACCGCTCTTCTCCATTGATTTGCCGAGAATACCGACGAGTTTCTTTACGATCCAGAAACCAATGATGAGTATCAGTATGGCACCTATAATTTTTGGCGCATAACCGATGGCAGCATCGATATAATCTGGAATCTTTTCTACAAAATTGAAACCTTGTTGTGCGGTTTCTCCTACTGCGTTTACTGCAGTTTCTGCAACCTTACTTTGCATAATACTAATGTTTTGTTTAGGCGTTAAAAAAATGTTATTGCTCTTCTGACGGAGCTAAATGGGTCAGGTCACCGAATTATGCTTTCAAGCGATGGCAAAATTTATTTTATAAATAATATTCAAATGATTCGTAGATTAGGAAAATCGAACGAAACTCGAAATATATGCGCAATTATCTGATCAAAAATGGAAGATTGTATGACGGGACTCAAGGCCCGTCTAGAATCACGGACATCTTAGTTGTCAATGGTGTCATCGAAGCTATTGGGCCCGATATCATTGAGCTTCCTGATCATACCGATGTTATCGATGCTACTGATCGTTGGGTAATGCCAGGGTTTATTGACAACCATACGCACTATGATGGAGAGATACTTGTCGCGCCAGAACTGAGTGAAAGTGTGCGCCACGGTGTCACTACAGTCATGCTTGGGGGATGCTCCCTATCATTCGTATGCGCTGATGTCGAAGACTGCTGTGACATGTTCACGAGGGTCGAGGCATTTCCTCGTGAAATCCTTTTTCCGATCTTAAGCGATCAGAAGAAGTGGAGTACTCCAAGAGAATGGAAACACCATCTGAGTACCCTGCCAGTAGGACCTAACTTTGCTTCATTTCTTGGTCATTCGGATATAAGATCTGCCGTGATGGGTATAGATAGATCGCTGGATGAGACTGTCAAGCCTACTGACGACGAAATCCATCGCATGACTGAAATCCTTGAAGATGCTCTCGATGAGGGATTTGTAGGGATATCAATGCAGCATAACCCGTGGGACAAGATGGATGGTCGGCATTGGTCCAAGCTTTTACCAGCAGCATATGCCAGCGGCAAGGAACGCAATGCCCTGACTGGTGTAGTTCGTAATCGTGGGGCACACCTGCAAGGAGTCCCTAATCTGGTTAACCGTGTTAACGCACTTTGGTATATGACCCAAAGTGCGGCATTCTTCTGGCGGAAGAATCTCAGAACCTCTATGGTAGCTATGATGAACCTCAAGGGCGATCCATACATCCGATCGGTGCTGAGTGGCTTGGTAGGATTTTTTAATCGGGTATGTGGTGCGGACTTCAGGATGCAGTCGTTTCCGCTACCTTTCAGAGTGCTGGCAGAGGGTATGGAGCTAGTGATTTTTGAAGAGTTCCCTACAGGTGAGCTGGCAAGACACTTATCACGTGATCTTACTAAGCGCAATAAGACACTGATGGATCCCGAATATCGCAAGGAATTTAAGAAGCACTATAAAAGTAAGCTTGCACCTAAGGTTTGGCAGAAGGACTTTGGCGACGCCTATGTGATCAAGTCTCCGGACTCATCTATGATCGGCAAGTCATTTTTAGAGATCGCCGAGGAACGCAACCAGCATCCCGTGGATACCTTCTTAGATCTCGTAGTTGAAATGGATAAGGAGATCCTATGGGAGACGACTATTGGCAATCACGATCCGACAAACTATAAGAAACACTACAACGATGAAAATGGAGTGATCGGATTTGCCGACTCTGGTGCTCATATCAACAATATGGCATTTTACAATATGCCGATCCGATTCTTGCGATACGTTCAGTGGTCACATGAACAGGGTGATCCTATCATGAGCTATGAGAAAGCGATATGGCGCTTAAC
>CAZJTO010000158.1:0-6263 GCA_964548935.1 uncultured Saprospiraceae bacterium | reverse complement strand
ATAATATCCTGTTCGGATTTTTGTGTTCGACGGTTTGATTCAAATTAATGTTACAATCACTTATCAATTAGTTAGAAAAAGGGACAGATCGATAA
Source organism: uncultured Saprospiraceae bacterium (assembly GCA_964548935.1). GTDB lineage: Bacteria > Bacteroidota > Bacteroidia > Chitinophagales > Saprospiraceae > GYS-P2D. The sequence goes on along the minus strand of CAZJTO010000158.1, from coordinate 6,168 downwards.
TATTGCTTTGTGTTCTCTAAATCGATTCAGCGCTAAAATCGGCACTAGTTAAGGCTATTAAAAACTCAATAGAATAATACCTTCGAGTATATGCGCATCGCTCTATTGTTAAGTTTACTCTTATGGATTAATGTAGCCTTAGGTCAGGGTAATAATCCATTTGATATACAGTCAGATCAATCTGACACAGAGCCTTTAGTTGAGGAACCTCTTATAAACGTAGACCCGGATAATCCATTTAGCATCAATCCAAATGCGATTACGCCAATCCAGAAGGAACCAAAATCAACTGCCGCAAATCTGGAGAAGAGCAGTGAAAACAGGTTTTCGACACTGACTATGGTCCTGTCTCTACTTAGTTTAATTCTAGTTGCGTTTGGGATCAGTAGCAATCGATTGCGCTTCCAGAGGTGTTTGCGATCAATCGTTAATTCTAATCAATTAAAAGGATTAAAACGCTCAGATAAGACCTATTTTAATATCCAGAACATTCTCTTGTACTTGGCTTTTGTAGTCAACCTCAGTCTGTTCATAAACATGGTTGCCGATAGGTTTATTCAATTGCCTTTCGAGCTGAAGTGGTACTATGTATTGATCGGTGTATTGGCGGTTTATGTTGTGAGGCACATTGTACAGCAGATCATCAGTTTTATTTTCCCATTTGACACTCCATCTAATCTCCACAATTATAGCCTGATGATTCATAACATGATCTTAGGCGTTATCTTGCTACCGCTATTGATTGGCTTACAATTTGGCCCAGAATCCTTCGAGGGCATTTTTTTTTATATGGGCATAGCTGTCGTGATAGTAAGCTACATAATACGTCAAGCAAAAGGAATCCTATTTGCCTTGAGCATAAGCGGATTTAATATCATCTATTTTTTTATTTATCTTTGCGGCGTCGAAATTGCGCCTGTTTTAATTCTTTTAGGAGATCTGAGCAGGTAAGTTGTCAGTGTAAGGAATAAATAAGTTGATGTCCGCAGAACCGAAAGCGCAGTCCGCCGAGACTTTTAAAAAAGTCCGGACAATACTCATTTCTCAACCTAAGCCGGTTAGATCTCCATATTTTGAATTAGCTGAAAAGTGGAATTTACAAATAGATTGGAGGCCTTTCATACATGTCGAAAGAGTCACTGAGAAAGAATTCCGTAGAAATAGACTTAGGCCTGACGAGTTCACTGCGATCATCTTCACCAGTAAGAATGCAATTGATCACTTCTTCGGCATCTGTGATACGATTCGTTGTAAGATGTCCCAGAGCACTAAGTATTTCTGCCTGACTAAAGCCATCGCCGACTACTTACAGAAATTTATCATTTATCGCAAAAGAAAAGTCTTCATCGGAGAAAGAAGAATAGCTGATCTCGAGGCGGCGTTCATGAAGCACAAGGAAAATGAAAGATTCTTGCTCCCATGCTCAAACCTTGGAGCTACGGACGTGGTCAACTATCTCACAAAGAAGGAAATGGATTTCAAGGATGTGATGATGTATCGCACAGTTGCGAGTGATTTATCTGATCTAAGTGATGTGACATACGACGTGTTAGTTTTCTTCAGTCCATTGGGTATAGAGTCGCTCTATGAGAACTTCCCAGAATTCACACAGAACGATACTCGCTTTGCTGTATTTGGCAAAAAAACTAAAAAAGCTGTAGAAGATCGTGGATTGCGGATCAATATAGAACCCACCTCTGATACACCATCTATGACTATGGCTATAGAGAATTACCTTAAACAATCTAACAAGTAAAATCGCGGATCTCTTGAGCAGCAGTTTACCGGCACAGCTTGAGAGTATCAAGACAGCTCTTAAGGGAGACAAACCTGGCAAGGCATCGCATGTCAAGTTGTCATCAGTCGATGGTGATCGCTTCGAGAAATATTATAACCCTGCATCGGATGCTAAACATGCGGCAGTATTACTGCTATTAACCCAACGAGAGAACACGAGCGAAATCGTCTTTATGAGACGAGCATATCATAAGCACGACAAGCATAGCGGGCAGATTAGCTTCCCCGGTGGTCGCATGGAGCAAAGTGATGAGAACCTGTTGGCATGTGCACTGCGGGAAACCCACGAGGAGATTGGTATATCACCCAACAAAGTAGAAGTACTTGGAGAGTTGAGTTCGCTCTACGTATATGCCAGTAATTACATCGTACAGCCTTATGTCGGCTACTTCAATGAGCCAGGTCATATCCGGCCGAATCACGAAGTAGCAGAGGTCCTGTTTGGTTCAATTCAGGATTTTAAGAATGATGGGACAACTAAAACAACACTTAAGACGCACGGAACAACAATTCGAGACGTTCCATATTATAATCTAAAGGGTCATATTTTATGGGGGGCTACCGCCATGATCCTTACAGAGTTTTTGGATATTACAGAAGATATAACAAGTTAATGGGATTACGCCTAATTATAATAGTAACAGCACTCATTTCTGCATCTACATTAGCAGGCCAAGACGATTGGAGGCTAAGAAAAGATGTTGATGGAATCAAGGCCTATACTCGAGAAATCGACTGGACTAAGTTTGATGAGTATCGGATAGAATCAAGGATGAAAGGAGACATATCTGCTCTATTAGCTGTCTTTAAGGATTTTGATGTCTATCCTGAATTATTTGATGGTATATCCGATGTTACAACTCATATTGACGAACCTGACAAGTATCTAAATTATATCACAGTCAAGGCACCATTTCCAGCAAAAAATCGAGATGGTGTCTATCTCAATGAGTTAAGCTATGATGAAGAGAAGAAACTATTGCATATACAGGTGTCATGTGTTAATGACTTCTATGAGCCAAGCAAAAAGTATATTCAAATAGAACATTGCAGTGGCTTTTGGAATATTACACAGTTGTCTGATGGAAATATCGACATTGTTCATCAATTTGTTTTAGATCCAGGTGGATTTGTGCCTTCATTTATTATCAATTTGCAAACGACCAAAAACCCGATTAAATCCTTCAAACTATTGAAGGAACTCATATTATTACCGAAGTATCAAAACCAAGAATTCGAAATCTTATCGAAATGAAAATAACTATCCTATTATCTACCATTCTCTTGTGGTCATGTATGAATACCACAATTAATGCACCCGAGAAGCCAGCGTCATCAGAAGAAGATGTGGCCTCAGATCTGCCACTATCTAAGATCAATCTTCCAGAAGGCTATAAAATCGACATCTACGCTAGCGACGTTGAGAATGCACGTGCAATGTCTCTCTCTCCTTCTGGTGTGCTCTATGTAGGCACAAGATCCAAAGGAGATGTATATGCTCTTAGGGATACGGATGGGGACATGATTGCAGATGAAAAACATATACTGCTTACTAAGGGCACAATGCCCAATGGAGTGGCCTTTAGGGATGGAGATCTATACGTAGCAGAGGTAAATCGCCTGTTGAAGTTCAGTGATATCGAGAGTCGCCTCGACAATCCCGGTGAGCCCGAAGTTCTCTTTGATGGATATCCAACCGAAAAACACCACGGATGGAAGTTTATAGCCTTTGGTCCAGATGGCAAGCTATATATCCCGGTCGGCGCACCTTGTAACATCTGCGAATCAAAAGATCCAGTATTTGCTTCGATCACTCGGATTAACCCTGACGGCACGGGCATGGAGGTAGTTCAATCAGGAGTTAGAAATACGGTAGGGTTCACATGGCACCCAGAGACTGGTGATCTGTGGTTTACAGATAATGGCCGAGATATGCTGGGTGACGAGATACCATCGTGTGAACTAAACCGAGCTACTGCTGACGGTCAGCACTTTGGATATCCTTATTGTCATCAAGGTGATCTCTCCGATCCAGATTTTGGGTCCAAAGGAGATTGTAAAGACTTTGTCGCCCCAGTACAAAACTTAGGGCCTCATGTTGCTCCCCTCGGTATAGAGTTTGCCCATGGCACACAGTTTGAAGCCGACTATGCCGAAACGGCATTTATGGCGGAGCATGGCTCATGGAATAGATCTAAGAAGATAGGATATAGAATTACGACAGTACCACTTGACGAAAATCACAATTCTGAGGGTTACGGAGTGTTTGCCAGCGGATGGTTAGATACCGAGACTGACGAGGTATGGGGCAGACCCGTAGATATCGAGTGGATGGCGGACGGTTCGATGCTTGTTTCGGATGATTTTGCTGATGTAATCTATCGAATAAGCAAGAAAGGTTAATTATAAGTAGTCTAAATAGAAATTCGATTAAATGGGATTGAATCTCTCACAGTATAGAAAGCTCTAAGCTTACTATCTTTGCTGCGATTTTTGACAGCTATAGTATCAATATGCATACAAATCACAAGTTCTTCTCTCGATTTAGTTTTGTTCTCGCACTCTCATTAATTTCCCAATTTGCACAAGCACAGACGGCCCAAGGCAACAGTAGTGTTTATGTCATTGGTATCTTAATTGTCGTCGGGTCATTAATACTCGTAAGTGCCATACTGACTCTAAGTCAGAATTTTTTAACCATCAAAGCCTCGGAGGATGGAGTAGATCTTGACGGTGAGGAAAAAGGCCTATCCATCAATTCACTGTGGAAAGGTGCCGCACCTCTCTACACTAATGGCGCCAAGGTCACAGAACTTAAGCAAGGGCATGATATCTTACTTAAGGGCAAGCCTACAGGAACTCCGAGCAAAAAGAGCGTTTCGAGATTTTCTGTCAATCCGAATAGCTTCAGAGGGTTATCACCTATACCTAAAGTCGTCGTCAACGTTGGTGACGAAGTAAAGGCTGGAGATACCATCTACTACGATAAGAAAAACCCTGTTGTTAAGTTTGTTGCACCCGTAAGTGGCGAAGTAATTGAGATCAATAGAGGAGAAAAAAGGAGCATAACAGATATAGTGATTCTTGCAGATAGCAAGATTGAGCATACACAATTTGATCCGCCAAGTATTTCAGAGGCCAGCCGAGATGACATCGTCAGCTACCTTTTGAATACAGGAGGTTGGACATTATTGAACCAGAGACCATACGATGTGCTTCCTGCACATGATGCCGTGCCGAGTAACATATTCATTAGCACATTTGATACAGCACCATTATCGCCAGATACCACTGTGGTCATGAAAGGCCGTGGAACGATGTTTCAGAAAGGTCTTGACACGCTCAATAGATTGACTGATGGTAAGGTGTACTTGGGTCTGAGCGCTAATAGTGATGAGGCCCCTGATGCAGCGTTGACAGGAGCTAAAAATGTAGAGAAGTGCTGGTTTAAAGGGAAGCATCCAAGTGGAAATGTGGGTATACAGATACACCATACCGCCCCTATAGGCTCAGGTCAGACTGTATGGACGCTAGGTGTACAAGAGGTAATAACACTGGGTGAGTTAATGCATAAGGGCATCTACAATGCTCGACGCATTGTAGCTGTAGGTGGAGCAAATGTCATAAACCCAGGCTATATCGACACATATGTTGGCGCTAATATCGGAGACCTTCTCAAGGACAACTTGACAGGAGAAAAGAATAGACTGATAGATGGTGACGCGCTCAGTGGAGTAACTTCTTCGGCAGAAGCATACCTGAGACACAGGAGTGATCAAATCTCTGTCATCGAAGAAGGGGATTACTATGAGATATTTGGATGGTTGTTACCTCTTAAGGCGCGCCCTACAGTTTCTAAGACTTTCCCTAATTTCTTGTATCCTAATCTTGAGTTTGACGGTGATACGAGTACACATGGTGAGCAACGAGCATTCGTGATGAGTGGTCAGTATGAAAAGGTATTACCTATGGATTTATATCCTCAGCACCTGTTGAAAGCGATTATGACGGGAGATTTTGAGCAAATGGAAGGGTTAGGAATTTATGAGCTTTCTGAGGAAGATTTAGCCCTCTGCGAATTCGTATGTACATCTAAGATGCCAGTTCAGGAGATACTTAGGGGAGGATTAGACATGATGCGCGAACAAGGATAACCAATTAAGATAAATTATAACTAAGTCCTGATATGGGTTTAATAGATAAGATAAAACAGATAGAGCCAGACAAGAAGAAAAGGCCATTAGCGCATACAGCGTACGATGCTTTTTTCACTTTTTTGGCTACGCCTAATACTGTTACTAAGAGTGGTGTACACCTCAGAGATGGTATGGACCTCAAGCGCACCATGGTGCATGTGGTATTAGCAATGCA
>CAZJTO010000157.1:0-6363 GCA_964548935.1 uncultured Saprospiraceae bacterium | reverse complement strand
GACTCCCTAATTAATCTTGAGATGATGCCTCCGAGGAAGAGAAAATAGCCTACAATCATCAAACTAACGATCATCGCCATATCAGACCCCACATCACCATCCGTTGATATGATCTTGATAGTTAATGCCGTGGTGACAACAGCCATCACAGATGACACCGTAAAGCGTCTGAAGGCTTGGAACAAGTCTAACTGTCTTATAGATGATAGCATGACTATACAGATTTATGCCTTTAAACGTAAGAGTCTTTTATTGATTTTTCATTTTTAACCATTAACAGATTGTTGGGATGAGGCTGACAGAATTCAGCCCATTTCTATTTTTGAACGCTTCGAATCGAGATTGTCAATTGGGACTTAAGGTTCTTTCAAAGACTGTCATCTCGAGATTATTGATTATGCTGGTTTCTCTGATGCTAAACCCATGTTTCATTAACAAGTGTTGAGACACCTGATTAGAAGGATCTGTGATCCCCATGAGGGTTTCTAAATGATAATCAAACCGAGCTTGCTCAATGACCAAATTGATAGCTTCAGAGGTATATCCCCTACCATGATACTGCTCTAAGGTGGCGTAACCTATATCCGGATGTTTTAGGTAATCTCGTTTTATGAGACCACATACTCCCACAACTTCTTTATTACTAGTCAATGAGCATTTCCATAAGCCAAAGCCATATTGCTCGTAAGACTTCAGCGGTCCATTGATCAGGTACTGCTCGGCAGCCTGTAGATCAGTAATGTTCCTATCTCCGATATATCTGATATAACTTGGCTCATTCATCAATTGAAAGATAAATGGGGCGTCTGCTAAAGTCAGTTGAGTCAGTGTTACTATGTCGTCTTGAACGATTGTCATTATTCAATTGATGGATATTGATTGAACTTGATCTTCTACCCTTTCACATAAACTCCCAAGCTGTCCAATCTGATCTTCTCTAACTAATCAAAATAAGGATCAATAAGTTGAGCAATAGAGATGAAGAAAAAATCTATCACTCAATAGCACCTAACTACTATATGAAAGAAATCATTGTAGATAGAAAACTTAAAACATTGACATATGTAGATTGTAATCTAAAATTGTTATGCTTTTTTTTGATTACAATCTGCAAATACCATATTATAGAGGATATGATACCACGTATTGCTAAAATTTTCATTGAGGATATCATTAATAATGGTAAGGCCGTGATTCTCTTAGGTCCTCGACAAGTAGGAAAAACGACATTGCTACATAGCATAGCTGAAGACTACAACCAAACACTATTTTTAGATTGCGACGAACCTGATATACGTAAGCTATTAACAGACACTACTTCAACTGCTCTTAAAAACTTGTTTGGGCAATCAAAGCTGATTATCATAGATGAGGCTCAACGAATAAAAAATATAGGACTCACTCTTAAACTGATAACAGATAAGATCAAATCTGTCAAATTGATAGTTTCAGGCTCATCAGCATTGGAGCTATCTGCGGATATCAGCGAACCGCTTACAGGACGAAAGGTTGAAATTGTACTGTCTGGATTATCAACTATGGAGATGGTGAGTCATCACGGTGTACTAGAAGAAAAGAGATTACTCCATCAACGATTAGTATATGGGATGTATCCTGAGATTATTACTCATCCTGAACGAGCAGCCCAACAATTGCACGAGCTTACCACAGGATATCTGTATAAAGATGTGTTCAACTATCAAGACATCAGAAAACCCGAACTATTACCAAATCTATTAGAAGCATTAGCAAGACAGCTTGGCTCGGAAGTAAGCTATAATGAGTTAGCTAATCTACTTAGCTCAGACCCCACTACTATAAGTCGATATATCGATCTACTGGAAAAAAGCATGGTTGTGTTCAGACTGCGATCCTTTAGCAGGAACTTGCGCAATGAACTTAAGAAGAGCAGAAAGATATATTTCTATGATAATGGTATACGCAACGCTATCTTATCAGATTTCAGGCCTTTCGACTTACGGTTGGATAACGGTGCTCTGTGGGAAAACTTTATGATTACCGAGCGTATAAAGTCCCAATTCATAAAAGCAGTAGAGCCTAATAGATACTTTTGGCGTACGCGTCAACAACAAGAAATAGACTACATTGAAGAATCGTCTGGAGAGATAAATGCCTATGAATTTAAGGTGAGTCCAAAAAAGAAAGGGAAGTTCAGTAGAACATTTAGGCAAGAATATCATCCAAAATCTATGACTACAGTAAATCCTGAGAACTACATGGAATTCGTAATCGATTCATAACAATTACGGATCGTAATCTAAAATAGTTATGCTTTTAATCGATTACAATCCATAAAAGTGCTATTAGCCTAAGATTATCACTACATGCGGAGTCTTGATTATTACGACTCCCAAATAAAACAAGTACCCGCAGAGTTTGACCAGTATTAGAATAGAGCCAAGCAAAAACTAAAAGTCATACATATATATTTCCTTTATAACTCTAAAAGCAAGACTTTTGCCTCATGTTAAAAATCGGCACCCGAGGTAGTAAACTGGCCCTGTGGCAGGCACACGACCTGCAGGCTCAGCTCAAAGCAATTGGCGAGGATACAGAGCTCGTCATTATTAAGACCAAGGGAGATCAGATCCAGGACATTGGATTTGATAAGATCGAGGGTAAAGGATTTTTCACCAAAGAGATAGAAGATGCCCTACTCTCCTCTGACATCGATATTGCTGTACACAGCATGAAAGATCTCCCTACAGAAATGGTAGAAGGCTTATCTATAGCAGGCTTATCCAGTCGCGCTAACCCCGCCGATCTCCTGATCATCAAGAAAAGCTCTGTCGATACCTCGAGAGCTCTAAAGCTAAAAGAGGGAGCAAAAATCGGCACTTCGTCAATCCGTAGAAAGGTACAACTCCAACACTTCGATCCTAGTGTAGAATGCGTCGATGTCCGAGGCAATGTGCCTACGAGGTTGACCAAACTCGATACCCAAGATTACGATGCCATCGTACTAGCTGCCGCTGGAGTAGAGCGATTAGGCATCGACCTTGACAAATATCATATAGTCGAATTTAATCCAAAGGAGTATGTGAGTGCTCCCGCCCAAGGAGTGATCGCCTATCAATGCCGTAGCAGCGATAAACCGACAAGGAGAGTTCTCAAGAAAATACACAGTGCAGACACCGCTTTGTGCACCAATGTTGAACGGACCGTCATGAAAATCATGGATGGTGGATGTCAGCTGCCCCTGGGCGCATATTGTGATCGAGACATCAGCGGCAACTACCATTGCTATGCGAGCTACTCGCCAGGACCTGGAGAACCATTACGTCAAGTAAAGCTCTCGCAGAGCACCCATGCGGGCTTAGCTGAGCGTGTCGTAGACCAACTTAAAACTTCTTGATATGTATTTGTTATTTGACTCATCCGCAAATGGTAAGCCTCGGAGTTATAAAGCACCATTAGATGATCTATTTAACTGGCCAAGGTTGTTGCATCTAAGCTGGATATTGCTCGATCAAGATCTTAAACCAATTCATGACTATGACTGCCTAATAGCGCCACAGGGATTTACTCCTAAGGCGGATGCTTATACTCAGCATCATATCGATGTTGAGAAAGTCAAGGAACGAGGTGTATCCCTAAAGGAAGCTCTGGAGAAGTTTAATGAGGATGTGAGAGCAGCAGAGTATGTATTTGCACATAACCTCAATTATAATGAAGGCATCGTCGGTTCAGAGTTTTATCGAGCATCGATGCCGAGCCCATTAATTGCAGCTGACAAATACTGTCTTATGCATGAAGGGACCTATTATTGTAAGATTCCGGGCAAGAGAGGATACAAATGGCCAACACTACAAGAAATGCATAGCAGAGTGTTTAAACAAGGATACTCACCGAGCAATAATGCTCGGGCGGATGTGATCGCTGCAGCGAGATGTTTCATTGCGCTGAAACAAGCAAGAGCATTTGAGGACATATTTAATGACGATGATGACGAGTAAATCTCCAGACATATTCATATCAAGAAAATTAGAAGAGGACTCCATACTACTTGATTATTTCAAGTCTAAGAAGCTCTCATTTCTTGACCAATCACTGATTGAATTCAGCCCAGTGAAATTTGAACGTCCATGGTCGGAATGGTTGTTCTTTTACAGTAAGAAAGGAGTCAGATATTATTTTGATCAACAACCGCCACAGCGTATGAGGTCGCACAAGTTGGCGTGTTTTGGGCCCGGCACAGCAAGTTATCTATTAGATAATTATGGGTTTATGCCAGACTTTATCGGTACAGGAGAGAAGGAAGCAACAACATTGGGGTTATTAAATACTGCTGCTAATGAATCCGTATGCTTCGTAGTAGGTAGACAATCGCTGAGGTCCGTACAGGCCATAATAGGAGAGAAGTTGGAATGGACCGAAATATGTGTTTATGACAATACCCCAGCTGTCACACCAGACCTAAGCACTTACAAGACAGCTATTATTACCAGCCCGATGAACTACGAGTCATTTGTAACAAATGGTGGTTCGGCTGATCATATCATCAGTATCGGCGCATCTACATCACAAAAAATTGAAGAGATCAGTTCTGACAAGGCAATCCATCAAACTGATGAGCCGTCTGAACTAAGTATTCTGAATACCTTTAGAGAATTAAGGTAATATATCAATAGCCACCTGAATGCTGAAGAGTCTCTATATCCGGAACTATGCGATCATCGAAGAAATCAACCTTGATTTTGATGCGGGATTCAACGTCATCACTGGTGAGACCGGTGCGGGTAAATCAATTTTATTGGGAGCACTTGGGTTAATTCTGGGCAAGAGAGCTGACACTAAGGTTCTCTATGATCAAGATGACAAGTGTGTCGTACAGGCAGAATTTGTACTGAATGATCAAATCATCCGTCTCATTCCCGATAGCGATAGTTATGATCTTGAGAAAACTACGACGCTCAGACGTGAGATTAATAGCAAGGGTAAATCCAGGGCATTCATCAATGATACACCTGTGTTACTTACAGATCTCAAAACCGTGGCGCAGGTACTCGTTGACATCCACAACCAGTTTGACACCCTCAGCATTACTGACCTCGACTACCAACGCAACGTGATCGACATATATGCCAAGACCACTAAGGAATTAAAAGCGTATCGCACTGTTTATAAAGAATTCATCAGTCTCAAGAGTGAGATCGCACAGCTTAAGGCGCGACAAAAGAAAGGAAAAGTAGACCAAGACTATCTATTATTTCAATTGACGGAGTTGGAAAAAATTCCTCTTGATGGACTTGATAAAGCGACAATTGAGGAGGAACATAATACGCTTAACAGCAGCGAGGATATCAAGATCGCCTTAAGCGAAATTAATTCTGCATTAGTCGAGGGAGATATGAGCATTGAAAGCAGGCTAATAGATCTGAACAGATCTCTTGCGAGTATATCTGACGTTAATGCCGATCTCAATAAGCTGCATGGTAAAATGGAGCAACTCATAGAAGATCTCCAAGATATAGATCGCGCATCAATTTCTATGGCCGAATCCATAGAACACAATCCTGAGCGAGCTAATGAACTCAAAGAAACTCTGGATCACATCTATCAGCTTGAGAAAAAACACAATCTCATCGGTATAGACGACTTGGTTAGATTAAGAGAGCAAATCAGTGAGCAGACGAGTTCTAATCAGGACTTGGACGGATTAATAGATCAGAAAGAACAATCACTCGTCGCAGTTAAGAAATCACTCTGGCAACGTGCCGAGGCTCTCACTCAAAAGAGAGAATCTTGCGGAAGTCAACTCAAGAAGAACATCGAGACCACGCTAAAAAACCTAGCGATTAACAATGCCAATATCCAACTCGTAATTAAGGAGTTAGCGGACTTTGAAGAGCACGGTATTGATAAGGTTGACATTAGGTTTAGCAGCAACAAGGGTATCGATCCTCAATCTCTTGAGGGTACCGCATCTGGTGGAGAATTATCGCGATTGGCTTTAAGTGTCAAGAGTCTATTAGCTGGTCATACAGCTAAACCAACGATGATCTTTGATGAGATCGATACTGGTATTTCTGGCGCTGTAGCGCTACAGCTCAGCCATATTCTCATCAACATGTCTGAAGAGCATCAAATCATCTGTATTACACATAGTCCACAAGTTGCTTCTGCCGAAGGAAAACACTTTAATATCTATAAGACTGACACGAGCAAAAGGACGATCACTCATGTAAGAACCCTATCTGATGATGAGCGTGTTACAGAGCTGGCTAAAATGCTCAGTACAGATCCACCTTCAACAGCTGCGATAGCGAATGCTAAAGAACTATTGAAGGTGGTCTAATATATGTCTCTACTTACTTAATCAGTAAGAGTTTTCCTCGCTGT
>CAZJTO010000156.1:0-6424 GCA_964548935.1 uncultured Saprospiraceae bacterium | reverse complement strand
TCATCGTATCGATGAAGGCTTTTTTACTTTTAAAACTAAGCAGCCGGCTTATTATCCTAAAGCCTTAATGTGCTTGTTTAATTTGCTCTTAACATTGGCAGCTTTATTCTTGTGCCAAAGGTTTTTCTTAGCGAGCTTATCAATCATGCTTGTTACTTTCGGAAAAAACTTGCGAGCTTCTTCCTTATCTTCTAGTTCTCTTAGTTTGGCGATAGCAGTACGAGCTGTCTTCTTGTAATATCTATTTGCGATTCTCTTTTTAGCGTCTTGTCGAGCTCTTTTCTTTGCAGAAGCGTGATTAGCCATATGAGTTTTCTTTATTGCTTGTTTTAAAAGTGGTGCAAAAGTATACTATTTCAAGGAATAAAAAAGCTGTACAAAACAGTTTTTATGGGTCATGCGACTATTAGTCAGAGATAATGCCATATAAGTGCTGCAATTCTGTAATATAGAGACTCATTACATCTATCCAGACTCTGATGTAGGTGGACAGGATAAATGTATAATAAGTGACTACAATGATACGACCCTATATACTGGCAGAGTCTAACTGGAAGGCTATAAAAGACAGCTCAATTGATTTAGCAATTCTACCTTGGGGAGCGACAGAAGCCCATAACTATCATATGCCTTATGGCACAGACAATTATGAAGCAGATGCTATAGCTGCCGAGTCAGCCAGAAAAGCATATGAAGCAGGTGCTAATATCATGGTATTGCCCACCATTCCATTTGGGGTCAATACTGGTCAAACAGATATCACACTCGACATCAACCTATATCCAAGTACTCAACTTGTCATCTTAGACAATATAATCGAGGTACTTAATAGACAAGGAATCCACAAACTCATAGTGTTTAATAGTCACGGCGGAAATGATTTTAAAACTGCACTGCGAGAATTGGGCGTGAAGTATCCAGATATGTTTCTCTGTCAGACTCATTGGTTTAGGGCATTAGACAAGGATAAGTACTTTGAAGAGCAAGGTGATCATGCAGATGAAATGGAGACAAGTATTATGATGTATCTGCGACCGGACTTAGTGCTGCCATTATCAGAGGCGGGCAGTGGATCAGAAGCGCAACATCGGATCAAAGCATTCCGTGAAAGTTGGGCATGGACAGAACGCCCATGGTCTACTATTTCTAAAGATACAGGAGTCGGCAATCCGCATAAATCTACAGCTGAGAAGGGACAGCGCTACCTCAATGACCTCACTGATAAAATCGCAGATCTGTTTATTTCTATCGCAAATTGTGATGTAAAAGAATTGTATGAGAGCTAGTATCTTACTGGTCAATACAGTCATATGACCAAGCCAAAACAAAATCGAAGGACGTTCCTCACTAATAGTGCAACGGCCTTAGCGGGATTTTATATCGTACCGAGACATGTCCTCGGAGGAGCAGGATACACCCCACCCTCTGATAGATTGAACATTGCAGCGATAGGTGCCGGCGGCAAGGGCCACTCTGATATCATCAGAGCCTCAAGCGACAACACCAATAATATTGTAGCGCTCTGTGATATAGACTCTAACATGGCGGCCAATGCTCGGAAAGACTTTCCAAAGGCAAGCTTCTATAAAGACTTTCGCAGGATGCTCATCGATATGGATAGGGATATAGATGCTGTGACCATATCAACACCTGATCATAACCACGGCGTTGCAGCTATGACTGCAATGCGTATGAATAAGCATGTCTACGTCCAAAAACCACTGACACATAATATATACGAGGCTCGACAGCTGACTGAAGGTGCCCGACAATATAAGGTAGTCTCGCAGATGGGTAACCAAGGTGCATCCAATCCTTGTCAAGAACAGATGAAGGAGTGGTTTGACAAAGGGCTCTTGGGCACCGTGGAGACTGTACATGTCTGGACGAACAGACCTGTATGGCCACAAGGGATCCCCGTTCCTTCCAGCAAGGTGCCACAACCTGAGCATCTTGATAGTGCAGATTGGGATCTATTCATCGGACCAGCCGATATGGTCGATTACCATCCACTATATCATCCATTTAAGTGGCGTGGGTGGTGGAATTTTGGGACCGGTGCACTGGGAGATATGGGCTGTCATTTGATCGACATCCCATTTAGGCTACTTCAATTAGGTTATCCTACAGAAGTGGAATGTAGCATTAGCCAAGTATTCAAAAAAGATTGGACACCAGAACACATCCCTGAAGGTTGTCCTCCAAGCAGTAGTGTACAATTACGGTTTGATCCATCACCCGTAAATCTATCCCCGATTAATTTTAACTGGACCGATGGTGGGATACGCCCATTTCATCCTGATATCATACCTGCATCGGAAGATCTCGGCGATACTGGTAGTACCAATGGCGTATTAATCATCGGTGACAAGGGAGTATTGACTTGTGGCACATATGGATCAACGCCTAAATTGTATACTTACGATGGTCAAGTATTGGAGATGGATCCCAATTTTCAATCCACAAATCCATATACACATATGGGTGAGTGGGGCCATCATCACGCATGGGCTGAAGCATGCAAGGCAGGTTTTGGAAGCCGAGAGCATCAATCGCTGACTTCATCATTTGATTATGCGGGTCCGATGACGGAAACTGTCCTCATGGGCAATCTAGCAATCCGCAGTTACCAACTCGTTACACAGACAGCTGGTAGACGAGAGTATTATGGTCGAAAGAAGTTAATCTGGGATGGCGACAATATGGAAATAACTAATTTCTCTGATGCCAATCAATTTGTCAGTCGTACTTATCGAGAAGGATGGCGGTTGATTTAATAGAGGTACGAAACAGCAAGAAACTGGTGTATCAATAGGCAATTTGATAACAATCTTAGCTGATTTCAACCCCCTATATTTAACAGTATCAATATCATCGTCTAGGGCGACATAAGGAGTTTTTGTAATACCTTTATTTCGAAGATGACACAGACTGATACGTTGTGGATAATGATTTGCATCATACTGGTGATATTTACGATCGCCTATTTCCTTATTAAATTTAAGAGGTCAGAGAAAGCTGATATAAGCGGTCCAGATAATTACCAACAAGAGAATAGTACAGCCGTAAATCATCTGCTCGCGGCAATGGACAAACAGCGAATTGAGCAAAGTTTTACTACTCCAATAGACGTAGAGCAAGGTACAGAGATAGGCAAAATTGCCTCGATGTATAATACTGTCATAGAAAAGCTCAATGCAGTGACCCACTCGGAGGAGTCGTTGAGAAAATCTATGGAAAGTCGTAATACTGCATTAAGATTCCAAAGAGATATCTTCCAAGTTTTTGGTCAATGTGAAACCGCTGTAGAGGGCTTCAATCACATGATTCGCCCCTTCTTATTACGGATGGGCATTAAGATGATCCAACTCTACGAAGTGAATCCAAAACGATATCAAATAAAACTCCTCGATAGTAGTCGTGAGGTTGAAGGCCTGGTTGAAAGAATTGATATAGGAAAGACTAAAAAAAAGGGCCTTGAAGAGACTGAGTTAATCAGAGAAAATATCCTTAGTGGTCGCAGAGCTCAGTACCATGACAGCAATCCAGAATTTGAACCAATAAAGAAATTGCTACAGGATGAATTGTCTAACTGCCTCATCGAACCCATAATGACTCCTGATAGAAAGCCACTGGGAGGGCTCGTGTTTTTCTTTGAAAATGAACTCGATACTGATTCACATATTCGACAGAATATGGAAGGATTTGCCAATGCACTTAGTCACTTATTTGACAGACAGAGGAGCCGTGAACGCCTCATAGATCTGGCAGAGCGTGAACGGAAAGCCAATAGTGCAAAATCTGATTTCTTAGCCATGATGAGCCATGAGATCCGGACTCCGATGAACGGCGTGATAGGCATGTCTTCAATGCTACTCGAAACTAAATTAACTCAGGAGCAAAACGACTATGTAGATTCGATACAATCCAGTGCCGATTCACTATTAGTGATCATCAATGACATCTTGGATTTTACCAAGTTTGACAATGATTCTTACCAACTTGAGCACATAGGATTTGACATCATTGAAGCTGCTGAAAATAGCCTCGATGTGATCAGCTTAAAGGCAAGAGAAAAGAGCTTGGAAGTAGTATTTGACTATTTACCCAGTATACAGCGAAAAGTAAAAGGCGATCCTGTTCGGTTAAAACAGATCCTCATTAATCTCCTATATAATGCGGTAAAGTTTACTAACGAGGGGCAGATAACACTGAGGGTAAGGCAAGACCAAATTAATCCTTCAGATTATTTCTTTGAGGTAATAGATACAGGCGTAGGGATAGACGAAGCCAAGAAGGAGTCTATTTTTAAATCCTTTATACAAGAAGATAGTTCGATCGGTCGAAGGTATGGAGGTACAGGACTAGGACTGAGCATCTGTAGCAAACTTGTTGAACTCATGGAGGGCAACATAAGTGTTGATAGCCAGAAAGGAAAAGGATCTAACTTCAACTTTCATGTGAAGTTAGAGGTCGGTGAGGATCTGCCACAAAAAGTTGAGTATGAACCATCAGATGACTCTCTACAGGGCAAAAACATTGTTCTGATTGAGGACAATCCAACATCATCTCTAATATTAGAGCGGACGTTAAGTAAGTATGAAGCTCAGGTAAGCACATACCAGGATGGTCTTGAGTTAGAGACAGTTGTTAGCCAGAATAAGCAGGCCGACCTATTCATCCTCGATTATAGATTACCAGAAAAATCGGGACTGGAAATAGCACATGAGCTAAGGGCAAAATGGCATATGGAGGCTCATATCGTAATGCTTACTTCGCTGGAGAGATCTATAATTAAGTCAGACGGAAATTACGAAGAAGGGTTGATTGATGCGCTATTACTCAAGCCGGTAAAGAGTCACATCCTCATAAAAGAAATCATGAGGGTATTATCAACTAATCGACAGATGTCCACTGCAGCCGCAGCCTCTATCGATACAGCTCCAGATGCAACCTTGTTCAAGAGTACAAAATCTGTCTTAATCGTTGATGACAACGAGGTCAATAGACGCCTGTGTTCATACATTCTCAACAAGGCTGGATATGTCGACTTTGATGAAGTTGATAACGGTCTTAAGGCCGTACAAGCCTATGAGCACAAATATTATGACATCGTCCTTATGGACATAGAGATGCCAGTGATGAATGGTATAGAAGCTATGAAGATGCTTCGCTCTCAAGAAAAATCAAGGGATGTCCATATCATCGCACTAACAGCCTCAGCGATGAAAGGCGATAAAGAAAAGTGCATCAATGCAGGCGCTAACCAGTATCTCACTAAACCTATCCGCAAGGGCGAACTCCTAGTCTCTCTGGCCAAAGCCGAAGAAACTGAAGAAGAGCATTCCATATAGGATTATACTTTGATAAATATTTTCTTCTTGTAGAGTATATAAGTGGGAACAAAAATCACTCCTACATAAAACAGGGCATAAATGAGTGATGCTAACTTAGGTGCAACACCAACTGCCGTAACCGAATCCATCCATAATTGATTAAGCGCTACGCCTGTTACTAAATCACTATAGAACAGCACAGTCAACATACCCGCCATGACATAGGCCGCAATGGAGTTAGCGCCAAAGACTCTGCCCAGTGCTGTCCAGCGAGTGTGGCCCTTGAGATCAATGATATACATAAACGCCCCAAGCGTGAGTGTAGACATGCCAGCCATAACCATCACATAGGAACTCGTCCAGATATTTTTATTTAGCGGGAAGTACCATTTCCAAATGCCTCCTATGACCAGCATAATAAAACCTGCTAAAAATAGATGCGTAAGCTTCTCATAAGAATCTCGTATCGTCAATATCATCTTTCCTATTAACATACCTATGATACCAGTTCCTATCGATGGCAACGTACTCAGTAGGCCCTCCGGGTCCCAAGTCTCCTGCCACAGCCTGCCTGGCAGGAGTAAATTATCAAGATAGTGAGCCCAGTTTTTCTCAGGCACACTCAGATCTGGTGCACCGATACCCGGTATAGGCACATAGGCCATAATGATCCAATACCCGATCAAGATCCCAGCAGCCAACTTGAGTTGTGTCCGCCAATCGGTATAGAGATAAAGCAATGCGCAAGGCAAGAATACCAAAGCGATACGCTGCAATACCCCCGCATATCTGATCCCTCCAAAATCAAACTTCGGCCACAACCATAGAAATAGCCCCAATACAAATATTTTAAGGGACCTGAAGAGAATTTTACGTACTAATGGTCCTTTCTCGCTGCCATCATCGAGCCTTTTTTGATAAGCCAAGGATATAGAAACTCCTACAATGAACAGGAAGAACGGAAACACATAGTCGGTCGGAGTAATCCCATTCCACGCTTCATGCAATAAGGGGCCATAAACATGCGACCACGAACCCGGATCATTAACGATGATCATGCCAACTATGGTAAATCCACGCATGGCATC
>CAZJTO010000155.1:0-6460 GCA_964548935.1 uncultured Saprospiraceae bacterium | reverse complement strand
CATTGAGATCCTCGAATAAGGAATCGCCCTGCAGCATATAGGTCTCCAGACACCGCTCCCCTCCGCACTCCCCAAAGAAATGTCCGAATATAATAGTAGGCTCATCAAAGCTGGACTCATCAGAAGAACAACCTAAGCAGAAGACAACAGAAGCTAAGAAGATAAGGAAGAGTGGCTTCATATATGTGATAGTTAGTGGTGGTTATATAGTAACGATTTGGATGATTAAAATGTATACTTACTACATTGCTGTTGATTAGAGCTACAACACAGTCATACATGAATGAGTATTTTAAGTCGGCAATCCTCGATACCACTGGAGCTGCTGACCTGGGTAGGATGGAGACGATCCAGCACTTATGGAGTGGCTATGGCAAAATCATACGGGTTCAACTGAGGAATGCAGCCATCAAAAGTGTCGTCGTAAAGCATGTTCAATTATCGGCCAGTAACAATCATCCACGGGGATGGAGTTCGGATTTTGGCCACCAGCGAAAGGTAAAATCCTACGAGGTCGAGACTGCTTGGTATCAACTGTATAGTAAGAATAGTCGTGCGCGCCTGCCTGATTGCCTTGGGATCTATACCACTGAACATGAGGTGCTGATCATTCTTGAGGATCTCAATGAAGCCGGATATCACCATAGAAAGCAATCCCTCACTTGGGAAGAACTCACCGCTTGCCTGGAGTGGTTGGCGAGCTTTCATGCGTCTTACTTAGGTCATGCACCTGAGCGTCTCTGGGAGCAAGGCACCTACTGGCATTTGGCAACAAGGCCTCAAGAACTGGACGTACTCAGCGATCAAACATTGAAAGACGCAGCGCCACTCATAGATGAGAAATTACGCAACTGTCAGTTCAAGACATTGGTACATGGCGACGCTAAGTTGGCAAACTTTTGCTTTGGCAATGATGGACAGGTGGCAGGACTGGACTTTCAATATGTAGGTGGCGGATGTGGAATGAAAGATGTGGCTTACTTTGTCGGAAGCTGCCTGTCAGATAGGGAGTGCGAGCGCTTAGAATCCGACATCTTGGACCAGTACTTTCAGTTTTTGCACAAGGAGTTAGAGCAGCCGAATATGACGCTGGAGGCAGAATGGCGGTCATTGTATCGTGTTGCATGGGCAGACTTTCATCGCTTCCTCAAGGGGTGGAGCCCAGGACATTGGAAGCTCAATAGCTATAGCGAACGAGTAACTCAAGAAGTCATCAATAATCTGTAGCATGGATCTGATACACCTCAAGGATATAGCAGTTGACGCAGCGCTCGCCGCAGGTCAACTCATCAAGCAGTATGCGGATGAGGAAGTGGTCGTGAATAAGAAAACCGGATCATCAAGCTATGCCGCACAGGTGGTAACAGAAGTAGACCTCAAGTGCGAGGAATTGATCAGAGCACACCTGCAAGCAGTAAGTGAGAAGTATGACTTAGCCATACTATCCGAAGAGACCACAGATGACGGCAGCAGGCACAAGAAAGAGTACTTCTGGTGTATCGACCCGATGGATGGGACGCTGCCATTCATCAAGAAACGGCCAGGATATGCTGTATCCATAGCCTTGGTGGCAAGAGACGGTACTCCTCATCTTGGTGTTGTGTATGATCCCACTACTGATATCGTTTATCACGCTGTAAGGGGCTTTGGCGCTTTTAAGAACAACTTGCCATGGACGATACGGCATAGGAATAACTTCTTAACCTATGTGACGGACAAGAGCTTGTCAGATACCCTTAGAGTGACCGTTATACAGGATAGGCTCAACGACTATCTCAATCAGCTAGGCTTAGATCGCATTGAAGAGAAGAGCGGTGCAGGGTCTGTTATGAATGGTATTTATGTGTTAGAAAATGGTCCCGCTTGTATGCTCAAGCTACCTAAGAAAGAAAAAGGCGGGGGCAGTTTATGGGATTTTGCAGCGATTGCTTGTATGTTTCACGAGCATGGATTACCCGCTACTAATTATGGAGCAGGCCGCTTAGATCTCAATCGTTCTGATGGTAGTTATATGAATCATGAAGGGGTCTTGTTTACCAATTTATAGATGATCTAATGTAGATGATGCTGAAGTGCAATCAGGAACCGCTCAGACCATCCAAGAGGTCTTGTGCCAACCTATAAATGATCCTAAGAAAATACATTGCAAAAAAATTTATTATGTCATAGGTGATTGGCATATGACAGGTGTCATCTATATGTATGAATTAGATCAAGTCTTATAATCAAGCTTGATCAGCTATAATGATGAGCACCAAAGAACTGTTAAGACCATTCTATTTATTGATCACAATGCTGATCATGCAACATGCGCTTGTGGGTCAGACCATAAGCTGGGGTCCTACTATTCCTGCAGTTACATCAGATGATATACACACCTGTTTTGAGGATGGCACCATGTCATTCGAGTTTACCAATGCGGGTTCTGCTATTCAGAATACTACCATAGAAGTTCAATTAGATACGGGAATATTCTACGTGCCGGGCTCATTCAGGTTTAGTGCACAAGGAAACATCACTATCCTAGAAGATAATATCACCGACCTGAACAGGCCTGTCTTTTCTGTGAGTACCATACCCTCAGGAAGACAAATAAAAATGTCCATAGATCGAACAGCTGATTGTGAAGCTATGGCCTTACGAATAGCAGGTAGTACATCTATCGACAGTGTACGTATCTATGGTGCAGGTCTTGAGGTGACCTATACCAATGGGATATCTAATGGTACAATCAACTACGAGATATTATACGGACTGCTCAGTATCACAAATGTGACTACTGCTCCCGAATTAATCAACTTTGGCTCGACCTCTACACGATCTATGCGGATCACCAATGGAGCGTTTGGAACCATAGATGAATTTTATATCGCAGATGTGCATAGCGCTGGTGACCTCGACCTATCCAATTTTAGAATCAATGCGTCTGGTAGCAACTATAGTATTCCGCCGGGCAATGTAACCATCTCGGGAGATTCGGTGATCGTCGCTTTTACACCGACGGATATGATTGCAATTGACGGTAGTGCGGCTACTGTAGGTGATGGCGATGGACTCTTTGAGGCGGATGAATCTTTTATTCTGTCTTATGATGTTACGCCTAATATATGTGGGTTGAGCAATTCGATTTCATCTGAGCTCATAGGTTGGTTTGGCTGTAGCTATTCTGAGAGATGTCAAGTGGCAGAGACTGCTGCTACGATCTCCTTAACAAATGCTACTCCGATCTTAGAATTTTCCAACGCTACCACACCAAGCCTGGATTTTTGTGATACGGTCATATATAGCTTTACGATCACTAATAATACTCCCGAGACGTCTCCACCAGGTGCCGCCTATGCTAAGGATGTTACTGCCATATTGGGGCTAAGAATGAATCATACGCCTGTTGTCACATTAGCTAATAATGAGATGTGGGGCACAGAGCGCAGAAATGCTAGACATTTTATTAATCATGAGTTAAATGGTATACCGATAACCTTGCCTACAACTCCTGGCTTGTTTAATACCACGATTCCACATATTCCACCAAACTTCTATACATCAGACCCTGATGGACCGGGTGGCCTTACGGATGTTGATGGAGATGGATACTTTGACGATTTACCCAAAGATGCTTCTCTGCACATCAGTTATGGTGTATTTCTTGAGCCGCTAGATGACGCTTGTGGTACGGGCAGATTTGACTACTTAACATGGGAGCATATATCAGCGGACATCAGTTGGTTTAACGATTGTGACCTACTTATGTCCCCACAACGCCAACAGTTTAACTATACCAATCACATTAGAGATTACCTCAACTCGACATTCACTAATGCGCCAACAGATTTAGTGGATGGACAGTTATTTGAAGTAGGGATCAGACCACACTTGCATAGCACCATAGATTGCAATGGAGAAAATGGACTGAATGGATCCAGTATGGATTGGATTACTCAGGTTGTGCTACCGCTAGGAGTCTCTATGGCACCGGGATACGACATGTCTATCTATAATGTCACCGGCAATGTAGTGACCACCACGGCTAAGTATAGCTATATCTTCACCAACTTTCCACTTCAATTTAGCTGTGCGGATTATGATGACGCTGGACAGGTTATCATACCGATCTCTACGAGATATGTGTGTAATGATGACTCTGGTATCTGCTATGAAGAGGAGGTCCATTGCGTGGATTTGGAGCTTAACTCGCAGTGCTTAGAAGATTGTGTGGGTGTCAGCCCATTAGGATTTACAAGTGAAAGAATTTCTGAGAGTTGGACGGATGATACTCAGGCTAGCCTTGTTGATTTATCCGATCCCAGTATCGTAACTAACTATGTATACCCATTTGATACGGTAGACCTCTATGCGCAGGGAGTCATGAGTGACACTATGGCGGATGAACTATTTTTAAGAATCAGATATACTCCAGAGAATGGAGGCAACATATTCGACTATCAAGACGGGACAATAGAGATCGTAGATATCGACGGGCAGTATAATGGCGGGCAGACTAATTATACTTTTCCGTTGACGAGTCCTCCTTCGGTTAATGACTTAGGAGGAGACAATTATGAGATGGTTTTTGACCTTTCGTCATATCGCTCATTGATCAATGCTAACTATAGCTATGGTCAGAGCTCAGGAGGTCATCCTAATTATGATGCTGACACGGTAAAAGTGAGTGCCAAGGTGGTTATCACAAATACGATGCAGGTAACTTCGCCATTCCAAGTAGATAGTCTACGTTCTGAATTTTTTCTTGATGACGGGTTTGGCGATGAATTGAGTTGCGGCACTTGGGGTAGTGAGTTGTTCTATGAGTACCCTACCGTAAGAGCGAGTAATGGTACTCAGATTACTACAGGTTGTTTTGGATACCAAAAGAGATTCTTTGTTACCCATGCTTCTGAAACAGGAGATAACTTTCCCAATGAGTATAGACCTGCTATCCACTTAGATTCTGCCATCATACATTTTCCAGTAGGTTGGGATGTTGGAGATGTCCGATGGATCGACAATGTTGTAATGGACCCATCGGATTATGAGTTTAGGCCAGATGGCACACTAATTATCAGACGTCCGGCAGACTTTGTTGATTATGACAAGATTACAAATGCCTTTCGTTCATTTTATGTGGATCTGACAACGGACTGTCGAGCTCTAGATGGTGATAACAATTTTTTATATACGGCTTTTTACAAGGAGTTCGCCTATCTGACTGATGAGACCTCTCATAATTCTAGGATTATAACTGGTAACTCAGGTGGCTTAAACTATACGCCTCCAACCTTCTCTATTATACCTGTAGATCAGTCGGTAACGGCATTAACTGAGACGGTGCAATGGAGGGTAAGAGTCTGTAATACTACAAGTGACGCAGATGTTGACTTTAATTGGTTGACCTTAGAAAACTTAAGCAATCTCATTGCTGTCGATAGTGTCGTTGATGTCACTGGTGGTGCGTCAACAGCACTAAATACAGCGATCTTACCAAGTGGTAAGACCTATGTAGAGCTGGGGGGCTTAGATTTAGGATCTTGTATTGATTTGATCATCTACAGTAATTCAGCCTCTTGTGAGCGGGATTCGTTGAATCTGTCTCATGGGTGGTCTTGCTCTGCATATCCAGATCTGTCAGATGTCATAGCATGCGGAGCTGAAAATGAGCTGTTTGTACTGCCTCAGTTTGCCCAGATTAGCTCGACTATTTCCCCTTTGTCAACTACACCAACAGATCCAGCTAATCCCGGAGGCGCCAATTGGGGGAGTGCACCGATAGAGATGTGTGAGCCATTTCCGATGGAGTTGACCGTTGTTAACTCTCAACCTGGTAATCTGTTTGATATCAATGTGAATATGGCTATTCCCTCATTAGGAGCTGGATTGACCTATATCCCAGGTAGTGCGACTATACAAGTCGAAGGAATAGATGCACCCAATACCAGTAGGCCTATAGGGCCAGCTGCCGAGGCCGCTCTGATAGCGGCAAGTTCGAGCAGTAGCCCAATTTGGTCAGTACTTTTGACAGAGTTAGATCCCACTAATTTTGGGTCTGGATCAGGATTGCCAGGTACGTCCGATGCATCAATGAATGAATTTATATTGCGCTGGCAGATGGAGACTACTTGTGATATGACATCGGGAGACTTCTTAAACGTAACCATAGACGGTAATAACCCATGTGGGAGTCGTGCGAGCGGTAGTTCAGAATTGGTTCAAAGTTTTCCCATCAGTATTGATGGTGCAGCACCACCTTATTTTTCATTCTTCACATCAGGAATCACCCCGAATAGTGATTTTGAAGGCTGCAGCGATCTCAAGACGATTGACATCAATGTATTGCTCAGTGGTGGAGTAACGGGCTCACAAGATACGCTTGAGGTATTCTTACCGGATGGGTTGGGATATGCTGGTGATTTTGTGTGCGTCACACCAGGCAACTGTCCGACCTATGTAGGGACTACGAACAGCT
>CAZJTO010000154.1:0-6483 GCA_964548935.1 uncultured Saprospiraceae bacterium | reverse complement strand
CAGATTTCTTACGATGTAAACGGAGGATTAAAGGCCAGTGATGTGATCCTCATGGCAGGCGGATTACGTCGAGATGCGACTACTTTCGCTCATTTACACAGACTCGATCCGCTCAACCCTGGCGATTATGAGATAATAGCGCTTGATCTTGAGAACCTCATGGGTGATGATCGGAGTGCTGATAATATCGTTTTGGAGCCGTTTGACTCAATCTATGTGTATTCCAAAAACAGCTTTTACGATGAAATTAATATAAGCATATCAGGAGCTGTAAATAACCCAGGTGAATTTGCCTATGGCGAAGGTATGAGCCTGAGAGATGCGATCGTATTAGCTGGTGGATTTAGAAAGTCTTCAGCAACTAATGCTATAGAGGTATCAAGAGTAATCGTTGAAGACAATCAGAGGACACAGACCATCGTCAATACTGTAACCCTTGATCGAGAGCAGTTGACAGATTTTGGCAACCGAGAAGGGTTATTCGAACTACAACCTTATGACAATATTTTTGTGCGGTTTGTGCCGGAGTTTGAGCTTCAACAGAATGTGAGAGTAGACGGTGAGGTCATCTTGCCAGGTGAGTATAGCTTAATTCAAGAAAATGAGACGGTATATGATATCATTCAAAGAGCGGGTGGATTGACAGAAGAAGCATTTCCGGCAGGGGCTACGCTCTATCGCTCGGAGGACAGCCTTGGTTTTATCGTGATGCGCTTAGAAGAGCTGTTAGAAGACTATGAATCTCGTTACAATTATACCCTCAAGGATGGAGACATTATTACACTTCCTAAGCGCAGAGATTATGTCACTATAGCAGGTGCTACTAATATTCAAGAAGCCCAAAATCAAGAAATTGTTGGTGAGGATAATACTATTAGAGTACCTTTTCATAAGGGGAAGACAGCACTTTTTTATATTAATGAGTATGCTGGAGGGTTTGCCGAAAATGCAAGAAGGGATAAGATCTGGGTTACCTATCCTAATGGTGAGGTGAAGACGACGGAGGGGAAGTTTCCATTTGGAAAGAGGCATCCCGAAGTGTTTCAGGGCTCGGTAATAAATGTAGGCCGACAACCGGTCGATCTGTACGGCAAAAATCAAGAACAAGACATTAACTGGACGCAAGTACTGGGAGATAGCGTTGCTCAGGCGATGTCTATCTTGACATTAGTATTACTGGTCCAGAGATTAGACTAAGGTGTTACGCAACACTTTTAACTGCTCATAGAGCTCAATTGACTTCTTATTAGACCTCGTGGCGTCCTTGCTTGTCGGAGAAGTAATTAGATCTTTGCGATACCCGTCGGACAAGTGGACCGGTCTGAGAGATAAACCCCATTGATTACTGAGTGTGTTATTGAGGGCTGCGGAGCGTTCAGGATTGTTGATATCCTCAGGAGTGATAATGAGGTGGACGTCGTCCTGATAATGTTGGCAAGCGTCAATAATCTGCTGGTTGGCGACCTGCCAAAATCTATGGTAACGATGCCACAGATCTGGTCTGTATGATGCTCCATTGTTTTGTCGATACCTCCTGAGCAAAGAGCTGACTGAAGCCTCTGGGTCTCTCACTATAAATATGAATTTAGCTTGTGGTATGAGCTCTTTCCAAAAGGGTAAGAAATGACAGGTTCGGGGGTCTTTCCAACCAAAAAGACCTCGATTGACCCACCGAGATTGAATAATGCTCTGGGCTTGTTCTTTATCCGCTGCCTGGAATTTTAGAGTGCGACATTTTTTATAGTCTATTATAGAGTACCAGGATGTTAACTTGTATTTCTTGATAAGGCTCTGATGAAATGTCACGAACTCTTGATCTTCAAAATGCCCTTCTTGATTAAATTGATCGGCAGGAACGAGGTCATCACCAATGTGTAGACCTGCCTCCATAAATGACTTGGCGAGAAAACTGGTATTGGAGCGGTGCATACCAGTGATGATCAAACAGCTGTTAGAAGAATCACTCATATACACGATATGATTTCAATTCTTCTAACCGCATAGATATTTTCCTTTATTCTACTGACGTATTCCTTTGATTCCAGGAAGCTCTTTCCCTTCGAGATATTCGAGCATGGCGCCACCACCTGTTGAAACAAAACTCACTTGACTGTCGAGCCCATTTTTCTTTATTGCTGCAACGGAGTCACCTCCCCCAATTAACGAAAAGGCTCCATTCTTAGTAGCCTGCGCAACAGCATTTGCAATGGCATTTGTACCGTGAGCGAATTTATCAAATTCAAAGACGCCCATGGGACCATTCCAGATGATGGTTTTTGCTTCGGCGATAGCCTTGCTAAACGACTCTATGGACTTAGGCCCAATGTCCAAGCCTTCCCAATCTGATGGGATGCCCATGCTGTCGACGATCTGACTATTCGCAGATGGGCTAAAGTCATCCGCCACTACATTATCCTCTGGTAGGAGTAGCTTCGTGTTTTTTTCCTTGGCTTGTTTCATCAGGTCAAGAGCGAGATCTAGTTTGTCGTCCTCACAGATCGAATTACCAATCTGACCGCCCTGCGCTTTGAAAAAGGTATAAGCCATACCTCCACCTATGATAACCGTATCTGCAAAATCTATAAGTCTTTCGAGTAGTAAGAGCTTATCAGATACTTTAGCTCCTCCTGTGATAGCCACCAGAGGTTTTTTAGGCGCATTAAGGACCTTGTTGGCATTTTCGATCTCAGACTCCATGAGGAGTCCGAAGGACTTGTCACGAGCTCCGAAATGTTGTGCGACCACAGCCGTAGAAGCATGAGCTCTGTGTGCTGTGCCAAAGGCATCATTCACGTAGATATCACCAAGCTCAGACATAGACTTTGCCAATTCAGCATCACCTTTTGCCTCTCCCTTGTGAAATCTTGTGTTCTCGAGCAAAAGTACTTCTCCAGGTTTTAATTCCGCAGCCATAGTTGTTGCTGCATCTCCTACGCAATCATCACAAAACCTTACTGGTTTATTCAACAAAGTTGATAGAGATGGTGCCACATGACGTAGAGTAAACTTATCGACGTTGATGGAACCATCATCATTAAGTTTTTTTTGTGGACGCCCAAGATGAGACATCAGAATAACAGCAGCACCTCCATCCAACAATGTGTTAATGGTTGGAAGAGCACGCCGTATTCTGGTGTCGTCTGTAATAGTATAATTATCGTCGAGCGGTACATTAAAGTCTACTCGACAGAGGACTTTCTTGCCCGCTACCGCTTCTATCATATGATTATCCGTTAGCAATAAGGGTTGCGAGGTCTGCTAATCTTGCTGAGTAGCCAGCCTCATTGTCGTACCAACTCACGACTTTCACCATATCTTCATTGATGTCAGTCATTAATGAGTCAAATATCGAAGAGTGCTTATTGCCCACAATATCACTTGATACCAAAGGATCTGTAGAATACTCTAGGACAGCCTTCATATTACCTTCGGCATATTTCTTAAAGGTAGCGTTGATCTCTTCTTTAGTAGCCTTCTTAGCAATTCTAACATTAAGCTCAACCATAGACCCTGTGATTACTGGAACTCTCACGGCAATAGCGAATAGTTTTCCATCTACCGATGGGATTACCTTTCCAACCGCTTTGGCCGCTCCTGTACTTGTCGGTACGATGTTATATGCTGCAGCTCGTGCTCTTCTGAGATCACCATGCGGAGCATCTTGGATACGCTGATCTGCCGTATATGCGTGGGTAGTTGTCATGGCACCATAGATGACGCCATATTCATCTTCCAATACTTTCATAAGTGGTGCAAGACAGTTGGTTGTACATGACGCATTTGAAAAGACATTTTTTCTTCGGTCTAATTCATGATCATTCACGCCAAGAACAATAGTCTGAACGCCATCACTTTTGGCCGGTGCGGACATGACAACATCCTTTGCTCCAGCATCAAGATGCATTTTTGCTTTATCCTTAGTTCTGAACATCCCTGTACATTCTAGTACGACGTCCACGCCTAAATCACTCCACGGCAATTTAGAGGGATCGCGTTCAGCATAGGCTTTAATAGACTTTCCATTCACAATGAGTGCGTCGTCTGTCGCCTCAACAGTGCCGTCAAATCTTCCATGAGCGCTATCAAATTTGAGGAGATGTGCAAGTGTCGCATTATCGGTTAAGTCATTAATGGCGACTACCTCAATATTGTCTTTTTGAAGGAGATTCCTAAATGTTAATCGGCCAATTCTCCCAAAGCCGTTAATAGCAATTTTTTTACCCATTATTCAAGATTTAGACTTGCAAAATAATGAAACTAAAGGTTATAGGCTCACTATTGTTGGCTTTATCAACTTTGAGGTACTCTTGCGATTCATAGACCTTGAGATAGATAATTTAGAACTCTGTCAAAACCAAAATATAATTTTGCCAATATCTTTTGGTCGATCAAATCTCGCACATAATTGCGATAGATCGGAATTATCATGGGAGACTAAATTGTAGAGATTAATTTACAATTAGCTCATCTATTTTTCGGATGGCGTCGGTTAATCCAGTGATCTTGTTCCAATTGTCTTGATTTTTAAACCAGGTGATTTGTCTTTTAGCATAGTTTCGTGTGTGCTGCTTGATTTTATCAATGGCAGTTTCAAGATCATAGGTCCCATCAAAGTAGACGAATAGTTCTTTATAACCCACCGTATTGAGACTATTGAGAGTTCTATGAGGATAGACATTTCTTGCCTCTTCTATTAGCCCTTGCTCGATCATGAAATCAACTCGCGTATTGATGCGATCATATAGGAGTGTTCTATCTACTTCAATTGCCAACTTGACTGGCGTAAAGTTTCTTTCGATGGTTTTACTTTTTTGGAAATGACTGAATGGCTTATCCGAACATGCTATCACCGAGAGAGCTCTGATTAATCTATGCCCATTGTTAAGATCGACTTGAGTGGCATACTCGGGGTCACGCATAGTTAATTCTTCTTGGAGCGAAGCGATTCCTTGATCTTTTAGTCGTTTGGTGTAATATGCGACTACGCTTTTATCAACGGGAGGGTACTGATCAAGCCCATCATATATGACGCGATGATATAGGCCTGTACCACCTGCAACGATTATGAAATCCTGAGATTTATGAATCTCGTTCATTAGGGCAATGGTATCTCGCTCAAATTGACCAGCGCTGTAATCGTCGTGTATACTCAGAGAATCAATAAAATGATGCTTGACGCCTTGGAGCTCTGATTCTCTTGGCTTGGCTGTGCCAATGGATATCTCACGATAGAACTGGCGACTATCAGCAGATATCACTTCACAACCGTAGTGCATCGCCAAGTCTACAGCAAGAGATGTCTTGCCGCTTGCAGTTGGTCCTCCGATATGTATCACATAATTAGACAAGGAAGTGCACTTTGAGTAATTTAGTCACAAATGTAAAAGACATCTGAATATGTATGTATCACGAGTTCTCAGCCTATTGATTATTAGTTTGCTCTTCGTATGGGCCTGTAAGCCAGACTCCGCCACGAATGAATCAGAACAGAATAGAAGCAACAACCAAAAACGTGCTGATTATGCTATCGCCATCCACGGTGGTGCAGGAACGATTCTTAAGAAGAATATGACTCCAGAGCGAGAGGAGGCCATCAGAGCTGCTTTGGATGCAGCATTAGACGTAGGAGAAGGAATACTAAAAGAAGGCGGTACATCTCTTGAGGCCGTAGAGAAAACGATCCATGTGCTTGAGAATTCACCTTACTTCAATGCGGGAAAAGGTGCAGTATTTACACATGACGGAACCAATGAAATGGATGCGAGTATTATGCAAGGCTCTGATAAAAATGCAGGTTCTGTTGGTGGGTTGAGCACTATAAAAAACCCAATTACAGCCGCTATAGCCGTCATGCAGCAATCCGAGCACGTCCTACTGACCGGGGCAGGAGCGGAAGAGTTTAGCCGCCAGCAAGGCATTGAGACAGTCGATCCCAAGTATTTTTATACCGAGTCACGATGGAAATCTCTACAGCGGGTATTAGCAGAAGAAAAGGGAGCTGAGCTATCGGAATCAGATATGCCGGATGATAAGAAACATGGAACCGTAGGATGTGTAGCACTCGATCGCAATGGCAATATCGTTGCTGGTACAAGTACTGGTGGCATGACCAACAAGCGATTTAATCGATTTGGAGATGTGCCGATCATTGGTGCCGGCACCTATGCTGACAATCAAACAGTGGGTATCAGTTGCACTGGCCATGGGGAGTATTTCATCAGATATGCAGTAGCTCATGATGTACATGCACGTATGCTATACCTCAATGAGTCACTTGAAGAAGCTGGTGATCATGTGGTCAACACAACGCTTGTCGACGCAGGCGGCAGTGGCGGCCTAATCTCAGTTGATCGATATGGTAATATTGCGTTACCATTCAACTCGGCTGGCATGTATCGGGGATACGCCAAGCCGGGAGAACGATATATCGGAATTTATAAGGATGAATAAGCAAGGGCGCTAACCCTTTTGCTTGACAAAAAT
>CAZJTO010000153.1:0-6497 GCA_964548935.1 uncultured Saprospiraceae bacterium | reverse complement strand
ATGCCTGAGGTCATTGCCAAAGGACTGGGACTGCCACCAAATGAATTTGTAGCTACGGGAGTCTCAATCGTTTTGCATCCGACTAACCCGATGGTACCAATCATTCATATGAATGTACGCTACTTTGAGACTGATCAAGGCCATTGGTGGTTTGGAGGTGGGATAGACCTCACTCCACATGTGATTTTTGAGGAGGATGCAAGGGAGTTTCACCACGGATTAAAAGCTGCATGTGATACCTTCTATCCTGAGGCGTATCATGAGTACAAAGAGTGGGCGGACAATTACTTCTATATCCCACATAGAAAAGAAACACGAGGTATCGGTGGAATATTTTTTGATCGCGTCAATTCAGATCTTGGATTTAACAAGTTAGATTGCTGGAGATTTGTGCAGTCTGTAGGAAGTGCATTTGTGCCTATCTATAGTTCCTTGTTTAAGAGAAGATATGAGATGCCTTATTCTACTGAGCACAAGCAGTGGCAGCTGATCCGACGAGGACGTTATGTAGAGTTCAACTTAGTCTATGATCGAGGGACGAAATTCGGATTACAGACTAATGGTAGGATAGAGTCCATACTTATGAGTCTGCCACCACAAGTCGCTTATGAATATGACTATCAGGCTACACAGGAGTTTGAAGCTTCAACTCAAGCTAAACTCGTAAAGGGAATTGACTGGATTAGAGACACAGTATGACGAGTTCGTCCGTATTGACTGTATTACTCATGTTACCTGCTCGATCAAATACTCTGATGCCAAATGTCATCGTATCAGTTGCGCCCTCTGGTGTGGAGCATGCCGGCTCATCATCAAAAAAACAACACAAAGTTGGTATGTTGAGAGTTACCGTACCGACATTACCAATATCGGTTTGGGGTAGGTCTGGTATCCGATTGAAGACATGAAGTTCTCCGTTTCTGTTGTCAATTACTTCTACATTACCGGACACGCCACTTAAGTCTCCATCGATATCCTTAATGCCGAATTGTACTATTAATGTGTCCTCTAGTCCAAGGCTACCTTGTCGCAGTACATCTTTATTCATGCCCATGTAAGTGATCTCTGGCGCACTATTGATATTATTGTCCCCTGAACAGCTGCAATACAGCATAACACTTAGGATTAACACGACTAACAGTCTAAGCATAGAATAAAGTGATTGATAGTTATCAAGATATCATTAATAGTTTAAACGCCGAACAGTTTGATTTTGATTGTTCTGTTAAGCGTATTTTTAATTATCAAAAGAAACAAAATCCCATCTATCGACGCTTTCTTGATCTGATAGAGCATAATAATTCTCCTCAGCGAATCGAGGATTATCCTTTTTGCCCCATTGCCACGTTTAAACACCATCAACTCAAGTCAGGTGAGTGGTCAGCAGTTGAGCCCTGCTTTATGAGTAGTGGTACAGGCGGTACACGCAGTAAACATTATGTACGTGACCTAAATCATTATCATACTATTTCTCAAAAAATATTTGAGCGCCATTTTGGAAGTTTAAAAGACTATCAGATCCTTGGACTCCTACCACACTATTCTGATAACCCTCAGTCTTCACTGCTGAGTATGGTACAGCACTTCATGGACTGCTCAGCTTATGAAGGCAAGACAGTCCTGTCGGACTTAGACCTATTGTATGAGCAGATCAACTCAAATAAAGAGAATCAGATTCCAACATTGATCATTGGAGTGAGCTTCGCAATGTTGGATTACGCCAGTACTCATCAACATGAGCTCGACGATAGTTTTGTGGTTATCGAAACTGGAGGTATGAAAAAGTATAAACGGGAGATGAGTAAAGAAGAGATTCATTCAGCACTTGGTAGGTCGTTTCGGGGAGCACAGATTTGTTCAGAATATGGAATGACAGAATGCCTTGCTCAAGCTTATAGTGTTGACTCCATTTGGATTAGGATGAATGATTATTTCAAAGTCGTTATCACAGACCCTACTGACCCGGGCGAAGTACTACCTAATGGGAAAACCGGTCGGATCAATATCATTGACTTGGCTAATGTGGCTACTCTGTCATTTATAGCGACGGATGATATCGGGAAGATATCAGAAAATGACCCCAATTTGTTTCAAGTGTTAGGACGACTATCCAATACGGACTTAAGAGGATGCAACTACTTGATCTGAGTGGTGATTGATGACTCGTTTAGTGATCCCTTCAAATATCCACTTAGCTAAGGCTTCACGATTAGATGACAATAGTATTCGCTTGTGGTCGGCTTTGTTCTTGATATTAGCTAATTCTATAAGGACAGCCTTGGGTTGTGTTACTCGCAGTACGTGGAGGTTTCGTTCATGGATATAACCTCTATAATTTCGACCTTTCTGGTGTTGATTATACTTCTCTTCAAATGTGGTCATGAGATCTGTCGCCAGTTTTTTGGATGCACTGCTGATTGGGTGATGATTGAAGAATACGTCCTGTCTCTTATTGTCAGTTCTCGAATCAACATGGATAGAGACTAACAACTGCTCTTTTACTCCCGCCTTTGCATGTTTTCTGAATGTACTATTGACATAGGCAGCTCGTCTGTTCAACCTCACCAATTGTTTTCTTGTTTTTAAGTTTTCGCCATTGGCAAGGATTTCGCCATTGTCGCAAGCCAAATACTCACCGTCACGGATGCCATCGTTTGGATCTTGGACTACGATTTCTACAGTAGCCCCATACTTCATGAGATGCCGAGCTAATCTAAGGGTAACATCGTAGGCATATTCGTCTTCGCAGAGTTCATCTTCACATTCCTTACATACAGCTCCTGGGTCGATTCCTCCATGTCCACTTACCAGATAATATACACGCCCGGTAAGGCTATTGTCTATGATCTCTACTTCTTCGTAGGTTTTACCAAAAAGCTTGTTTACACTTTTAGTACTTGTATTCTTATGCTTTTGTTCTGCGACTTCCTGCACGTTCTGAACTGCAGGATCTGGATTATCAATGAGCTCATGGTAGGGTACCCATAGTAGTTTGCTTTTAGTAAAATGCGTTTGCCGCAATCCCTTACTCTGTAGCCACTCATTGTATTCTTTGATTCGGACTGCTTTTTCCCAATTATCTAGTCCTATGGTACTGCGTATACTTTTTTGGTTGTATTTATATACAGTTATGGGGAGCTTATAGGTCTTGTCTTTGATCAGTAAGCTCGATTTATTCAGACCGTTGAGCTCATAAAACCTCTTGATATTGTCACTATTCTTGATCAGCTTATACCTTTGTAGGAGAACAGTGATTCCATCGCCAGCTTTAGCTTTTACAGGGAGGGCGTCATAGACGATACTGCCAGCATGACTGATGAAAGGAGTTGTCAGGAAGACCACTATTGTGAATATAAGCGTACGTATCATCATAAATGGTTGTAATACAAATATAAACACTTTATGAAAAAACGTAATATATAAATGACTGAATTCTTTGCATTAATACAATATTTCTTCTCTATTGAGTTCAGAAATCGATCGCATATCGTTGCATTGTTGATGTTTGCGTGGATCGTGTGTTATATTCTATACAGAGTTCATCCATCTTTAGAGACTACCGAATTTGGATATATATTCTGGTTGTTTTTGACCCTAATGTCGATCAATGTGTGCTTACGATCCGAGTCGCATCACGCAGAAGAGCATCGTCTATATCTTTATACGCTCACTGATCCGGTCAAATTATTTTTGTCCAAGCTGGTTTTCAATTTCTGTTATTTGGTCTTTATTTACGCCTTGTTTTATGGGTGCTTCCATATCTATTTTACCGAGCAAGTGCCTTTGGTCTTAGATTTTGTACTCGCCATATTAATGGGTGCGCTCGCTATTAGCGCATCATTGACTTTCGTCTCGACGATCAGTACTTATGCCAGTGGGCAGAATACCTTGGTTAGTGTGTTAGCCATCCCACTATTACTACCCATTATTATGTTACTCAAGGGTTTGTCTGATGAGATCATATTGGGAGAGACCATTGAATATGCTAAGTTTTTGACACTGGGAGGATTGTCTGCGGTATCTATTGCTGCTAGCGTGTTCTTAGTCCCTGTTATTTGGAAAGAATAAGGACTTAATGGATCGTCAAACAAATAAATGAATTCGATCATTTTACTCGTAACTATATCTACTTTTGTGCGTATTAACGCCATCGTAAATGGTCAAATCTGTGGTTAAGCATTGGTGGAAAATATTGGGAGTTCTAATTCTGCTGTATTCTTTTTCAGCAGGATTTTTGGTGCCTTTGAAGCCGGGAGTATTATCGGTTGCGCCATATACTGTCAAGACTGGACAAACAGTAGATCTCACGATTACCGGATATAACACACAATTTACTCACCCCGATATTGAAGGTGTTGATGCATTCCTAAAGATCGATTCGTCCCATATTCTTAAGGCAAGTTCTGTCACTATACAAGACAGGAAGCAGTTATCTGCTACGTTCAATTTGCCGGACCAATTACCCAATAACCAGGATTTGAAGCGTGCGACGTTCATCTTATTTGATAAGGTCAATGGGTATATGGTGTCTCCTGCATCGGTAACGATTGAGCAAAGGGAAGGAGCAACTCCTGTTGCTAATCAGGTTGGATGGAATGATGAAATTAACTTGGTTGATGTGTCTTGGACATTTGCATTTCCGTTTAGAGGAATACTCTATGAGACCATTCGAAACACATTCTTTCATGTAGCTGTATGGTTTGCCATGTTCATTTTACTGATCGTAAGTTTAATCTATAGTCTAAAATATCTCAGGTCCAGATCATTGCAACATGATGCCGTTGCGGCAGCGTATACACAGGTGGCTATTGGATTAGGGTTAATAGGGCTCGCTACAGGTTCGGTTTGGGCTAAGAGTGCATGGGGTGCCTATTGGACTAATGATCCTAAGCTGAATATGTCGGTAGTATCCCTCATGATTTATATAGCCTATGCGATTTTGAGATCGTCATTTACAGCTGACGATCGGCGAGCACAGGTGAGTGCGGCATATAACATTTTTGCTTTTTGTGCTATGATTCCGTTGATCTTTATAGTTCCAAGGCTGACCAGCAGTCTTCATCCTGGTAATGGTGGTAATCCGGCATTTGGGGGAGAGGATCTTGATAGTACTCTTCGAATGGTATTTTACCCATCGATTATTGGATTGACGCTGATAGGAACGTGGATCGCATCGTTGCTGTACAGGGTGCGAAAAGTAGAACTACATAATATAGAACGAGAACTACGTTAAATCTTCGCAGATGAATAAACTTATACCCATTTTTCTTGTCTTAATGATTAGTCAAACTTCTGTCTTCGGACAAAGTGATCATTACGATAATGCCGGAAAAATATATACGGTTGTGGCAGTCGTCTGTATCACGATTTTGGGTATCGCTGCGATGCTATTTTACTTGGAGAGAAGAATTAAGTCAATAGAAGAACAAACAAATAATGAGCAATAGTTTTTATAAAACCGTCCAGATCAATTTCGACAAGGCGGCAGCACTGACAGATTGGCCTAAAGGGCTGTTATGGCAGATTAAGGAATGTAATGCAGTCTATCAGATGCGCTTTCCCGTAAAGATCAAAGGGGAGTATCAAGTAATGGAGGCATATCGAGTTCAACATAGTCAGCATAGACAACCTACTAAGGGCGGTATACGCTATAGCGATATGGTGGATCAGGATGAAGTAATGGCACTGGCATCATTGATGACCTTTAAGTGCGCTATTGTTGATGTCCCTTTTGGTGGGGCGAAAGGCGGGATAAAAATCAATCCTCGTGATTATGATGAGGATGAACTTCAGCGTATCACCAGACGATATACAGTAGAATTAATCAAAAAAGGCTTTATCGGGCCAAGTGTCGATGTGCCTGCGCCAGATTATGGAACAGGTAGCCGAGAGATGGCGTGGATACTGGATACCTATCAGACATTTTCTCGTGGGGAGATCGATGCGGTGGGTTGTGTGACAGGTAAGCCTGTAAGTCAGAATGGTATCCGGGGGCGTACAGAAGCAACTGGTCGTGGCGTATATTATGGCATCCGTGAGTGTCTCAGCTTTGAAGAAGACATGAAAGAACTGGGTCTAACTCCTGGTATCG
The DNA here is from genome assembly GCA_964548935.1 of uncultured Saprospiraceae bacterium. Classification (GTDB taxonomy): domain Bacteria; phylum Bacteroidota; class Bacteroidia; order Chitinophagales; family Saprospiraceae; genus GYS-P2D. Next base: position 406 of record CAZJTO010000153.1, on the reverse strand, counting down.
AAGGAAAGCGTATCGTGGTACAAGGATTTGGTAATGTGGGATCATATTCAGCACTTATCTCTCAGCAAGAAGGTGGCGCTAAGATCGTAGGAATAGCAGAGTATGATGGTACCATAGTCAATCCTGACGGCATTGACATACCTGCTCTAATCGAACATAAGAAAGAACATCGTACGATCTCAACATTCCCTGGCGCCAAGCTACTCGACAATAAAGATGATTGGGCAGGCATAGACTGTGACATCCTAATCCCAGCAGCACTTGAAAATCAGATAGATGGTGACAATGCTGGAAAAATTAAAGCCAAGATTATCGCAGAAGCGGCCAACGGACCGATCACTGCCGAGGGAGAAGAGATTCTCCTCAAGAAAGGTGTCGTGATCCTTCCTGATATGTATCTCAATGC
>CAZJTO010000152.1:0-6565 GCA_964548935.1 uncultured Saprospiraceae bacterium | reverse complement strand
GTCGAAATGACAAAAATTAATAGCATTATCATTGTCCCACATCTGTTCATATGTTATCCCCACATGAAATCATCAAGGAAGTTGCCAAACTCGTCAATCGGGGAAACACCTGTTATATCAACAGGAAGAACCGCAAGATCGTAACGATAGAGCCAGAGGCTCAGGCCGAACTCAATAAAGAGTTGACAATAGAGAAATGTATCATCGTTTCGCCCATGCCTAAACAAACCGTAAGCATGGTGATGCAAGATTTCTTGCTGGAGGTGGCTGACAATTCCTTGAGAAAAGAATTGACGAATGCGCTGCGCCGCAAAAATCCAATGCGAAATTTTTTGCAAGTGGTAGACAACAGTGTCGATATTGGTCAGCATTGGCGGAGATATAAAGCGCAGCGATGCGAGCAGTATGTGAGGCAGGCGTTTTTAGATGATTACAATCATTAGAGCTTTCAAGTCTTTTCAACCCGCCATTTAGAACGCTCAGCAGTATTAATTAATAGAAGATGGCTATTTGGCTATTTTTGTGGCAAACAAGAAACCACTTTGAACCATAGCGAATCAGACGAGTTTGCGGATATACGCCCCTATCACGACCACGAGGTACGGGAAGTCATAGACAGGTTGATCGAAGATGATGAGTTTATCTCATCGATCATTAACCTGCGAGTTAAGCGTCAGACTAAGTTGATGAAAGCGCTGGCATACCCATTTGTACGACAACGCATGAGACACAGGCTCAAGGGGGTACATGATATAGAAGGCATCCAAGACATCGTCATGACTTTTATTGATAAGATGTTAGCTAAGACTTCGACGTCGTTTACGATATCAGGTCTGGAGCAACTCGATAAGGATAGCAACTACTTGTTTGTCGGCAATCATCGTGACATCGTATTGGATCCAACCTTGGTCAATTATGCCCTTAAGCTATGTGGATACCCTACGGTGCGCATAGCGATCGGTGACAACCTGCAATCTAAATCATTTATCTCCGATCTGATGAGGCTGAATAAAAGCTTCATAGTCAAGCGCTCCATCAAAGGACCCAGAGAAAAGGTGCGTGCCATAAGGCATCTATCAAGATATATAGCCCACTCCGTGCTTCAGGATAATAGCAATGTATGGATAGCACAGGGAGAGGGCCGAGCTAAAGATGGGCTCGATATCACACAACCAGCTATTATCAAGATGCTTGCCATGAGCAAGCCATCCGATCAAGATTTCTCAAGTTATATCAAGTCATTGTCTATTGTGCCAGTGGCGATATCTTATGAGCTTGATCCCTGCGATGGGGATAAGGCTCGAGAATTATACCTCAGAAAGACAGAAGGGAGCTACCAAAAGAGGCTGACAGAAGACTTTGAAAGCATCAGCAAAGGGATCAAAGGGAGCAAGGGCGGGATCCACTTGAGTTTTGGCACTGTCCTCGATCAGGAATATGCTAATGCTGAGGAGGTCGCTAACCAAATAGATCAGCAGATCACTGCTATCTATCTCACTCAAGATACCAATAGGATGTGCTACCAGCTAAAGACACAAGGAACAATCAGCGGAGCAATTAGTACCTCTAAAACACATAGCTTCGAACAGAGGCTTTCTAACATACCTGATTCCTATAGATCTTATGCGATCGATATGTATGCCAATGTACTGGAGCGCAAGCTAAGTCTTGGCGTGGCAGAAGAAGAGCCATTATCTAATGTCAATGGCTACAATTAAGGGCGATAAAAGCACGTTACTACTTCGTCCAATGAGGAAGCAAATCTCGATCATAATTGTATTCATCCTACTACTCAGCATAAGAGGCAATACCCAAAAAGGAATTGAGGTAGGAGGATGGGTTGGTACATCAAACTACTTTGGTGACCTACAGACTAGTCTAAGTTTTGCTCGGCCCAACCTGGCGGGCGGGGTATTATTTAGATATAATTTTGATGAGCGCATTTCTGCTAAGTCTTCATTCAATTATGCTCGGATCAGTGCTGACGACAACAACTCGATTAACAGTTTTGAGTTCAGTCGGCAGTTGAGCTTTTATTCAGACATTTTTGAGTTGAGCACTCAACTGGAATTCAATTTCTTTCCCTATGTCCATGGTAGTGACGATGAAAATTATACGCCCTATCTATTTGGAGGTATTACGGCCTTATCATTCACTCCTAAACGGGAGTTTGATGGACGAGTATTTGATCTCAGGTTAAATGGTACTGAGGGTCAAGCTATCGGTGAAGAGTATGGCAAGTTTACTTTGGCAGGATTGGTTGGAGTGGGCTTCAAATGGGATATCAACTATGATTGGAGTTTTAATATTGAGGCGGGTTTGAGAGTTGCGGCCAGTGATTTCCTCGATGATGTGAGTACCTCCTTTCCTGATTTCAATGTGTTGCGACAGAATCGTGGTCAGACAGCGGTTTTGCTCTCAGATCCAACTAATAATCCGCTCAATCAAGGTAGGCAGCGAGGAAATAATCGCAATAATGATAGCTATGTCTTAGTGGGCTTGAGCCTGGTAAGGTATTTTGGAAGATTAGAATGTCCAAAACCTAGTCAGTCCAGATGATACAGCATGTGCCCATCACATTGCCGTCATTTAGTCGAGGCTATCACATCATTACGGATTACATTGTAGAGGCAGCGGGTGAGATGCCAGACCAAGGCATGATGACTGTATTTATCAGACACACCTCCGCCGGCATCACCATTAATGAAAATGCCGATCCTACTGTCCTCATGGATTTTGAGAGTTTCTTGAATCATATCGTTCCTGAGCGCATGCCCTTCATTAAGCATGATATGGAAGGAGACGACGATATGCCGGCACATATTAAGAGTAGTCTTGTCGGATCATCGGTCTCTATACCAATTGTAAATGGCAGATTGGCCTTAGGTACGTGGCAAGGCATATATTTGTGCGAATTTAGGGATCGACCACATCGGAGGTCCCTTATAATCACGCTCTACTCATAGCTATGCAGTATATTATTGATGGCATCTATCTGGGCTTGACTCTGGCTATACTGCTAGGGCCAATATTCATCGTATTGATGCAGTCCACCCTTGAGCATGGCACTAAAGCGGGTTTGACTGCCGCTTCGGGCATCTGGGTCAGTGATATCATCATAGTCTCGCTGACACTGCTGTTTATCAAGCGGATCGATTCTGTGGTACAACATCCCAATTTTATCTTTTGGATGGGGCTGATAGGCGGCGTCGTATTAGTTGCTGTAGGCGTGGTCAATTTTATGAAGAAGTCTCACCTAGATTTAGATACTGAACAAGTCGTAGCAACAAGTTGGCTAGGATTTTGGACCAAGGGATTTCTGGTCAACACCGTGAATCCCTTCACATTCATCTTTTGGTTGAGTACGATCACCTCCTATGTAGCGACTAAAAAATTGACGGTCATTGAGAGCGAATATTTCGCCATAGCCATACTTTTGACCATTATAGTTACGGATTCTCTAAAGGTCTTAATGGCTAAGATGATCCGCAAGAGAATCAATGAAAAAACATTGAACATCATAAACAAAGTAGCAGGTTGCGCCTTAATTATATTCGGGTTCGTGCTGCTATTTAAGGCTGTTCAATCCTTTTAAAAAATGAGAAGAAATGAGTCACGAATTTCATAAGTTGACAGTTCAGAAAGTTGTTGAGGAGACGGATCAGTCGAAGTCTATATACTTCGATATCCCTGAGAATCTTAAGGCGGATTATGAGTATCGAGCAGGACAGTATCTCACGCTGAAGTTTATCATAGATGGCAAGGAGGAACGAAGATCATATTCACTTTGCACCAGTCCAGTAGAGGGTGATTATGGTGTCAATGTCAAGCGAGTGAAGAAAGGCTTGATCTCTAATCATGTCAATGATACGATACGAGCAGGAAGTCAGATAGATGTCATGACTCCGGATGGTAATTTTACCTTGGATCTATCAGAGCACAAGCAGCGAGATTTTTACTTCTTCGCATCTGGGAGCGGCATCACTCCGATCATCTCGATGATTAAAACAATCCTTGAGGAGGAACCTAAGAGCACCTGCAATCTTCTCTATGGCAATACGAATGAGGACTGTGTCATATTTAGAGATGAACTACAAGGCTTGGCCAGCAAATATTCAGGTCAATTGATCTATGAGCAGACGCTGAGCAAGCCAAATCGTGCAAAGTCAGGAGGCCTAAAGGGTCTCTTTTCCAAAGGAAAAATGAGTTGGACAGGATCAGTCGGACGCATTGACAAGTCTAAGGTGGATCAGTTCCTAGATGAGCATACTAAGAAGTCTGTAGAAGCGCACTATCTAGTTTGTGGTCCTGGAGCCATGATAGATACGATCATCGATCACCTTGAAGGAAAAGGCATAGCTAATGAATTCCTGCATACAGAGCGTTTCGTAAGTACTAAGCCAGCAAGTTCGGGCGATGGTGTTGGAGCAACAGTTAAGGTAACATTAGCTGGTAAGCAGTATGAAGTGAACGTTCCTTCAGATAAGACCATTCTCGATGCACTTATCGATGAAAAAATCGATGCTCCATATTCTTGTACCAGTGGCGCTTGCTCGACTTGTGTAGCTAAGGTGCATTCGGGGGAAGTGTCTATGGATGTATGTTATGCCCTCGATGACTCCGAAGTGAAATCAGGATATATACTCGCGTGCCAAGCTCGATGCCAGTCTGATACTGTAGAGCTGACATTTGAGGCGTAATTTCTAAAAGCTAATCGTACGCTGTAGATTCTGAATGATAGCGTAATTCCGATCATTTGATGAGCCATATGGCTGTGACATGACCAGACTCATCTCCTTAGTACTATTAGGGTCCCGATACAATACAATGAGGTATTGATTTATTGAATCGCCTTCTTTGGTATAGATGGATTGCTCCATCCACAAACCTTCTTTTACAGTAGTTGTATTGACATTGCCTCTGAAGGTGATGTTCTTGTCAGCAAGCTTTGACTCAACCAAGTTGGAGAAATTCTGATCTCTCAATTCTCCAATTTCTAGATTGAGCATTCCGCCATTGTCCGTAGTGACGTTGAGTTGATCGCCCTGCCATTGATGTTCGTATCCTGCGGGAAGGTTGAAGCTCCCCAGTCCATTAGGTGAACTTATAGAGACATTTTTACTACGCTGCTCTGCATTGAGCTTTCTAAATTTTGTGCCAAACATAAACACCCCACCAACATAACCATCTGGATAGATCGTGAACTGTATATCTCTGGGCTGAGCGATATTCCTCAATGTCGACCTGGCCTTAGTAGAGAAATCGAGTCGATAGCGACCATTGAATTTATTTTGCCGTTGTACGGTGAGTTCCAGATGTTCATCTCCGATTTTAGTAATCTCCAAAGTCCTATTATTAAAAAATGGATGTTGCTGACCAATAGGCTCATATTGACCAACATAGTCATCCCATAGTTCTATTGGGAGATCATAAGACTCTTCTGTTACCAGATTGGACCTTACCAACCCAAACTCTGTGGTATCCTCTTGATTGATGAGATGAATAACATTGTTGACCGCATGTTCCATACCTGGATATTCAAAGCGATCAAACTGATTTACATCAGCATTGAAGAGTATCGCAAAGGCCTGATTCTTAGCGATGTTGATTCCTAAGATTGATCCGCTCCTGCCATTACCTCCCGTATGAATCATGATATCTCGATCTTCTATAGACATACCCATCCATCCAAGCGCATATTGTATGTCGATGCCATTGCCACCCAGCATAGTGCCCAAACCCTCGAATGAGGTGTTGGACTTAAACAGCTCGGCTAAGCTTGCTTCGCTGATGACTTGTTTTTCCTTGTAGTAGCCCTTATTGAGTAGAGCAAGCATATAATGACTGAGGTCTTCAGTGGTCGCATAGAACTGTGATCCGGAAGCTGTAAAGTTTGGATCAGGGCGAGAAAATACTGCTGGCCGGCACTCTACGAGATCCATCTCATGGCCAAATAGGATGTCCATATCCTCGCTATATACTGCAGAGCTATTGCGCATGTTAAGTGGAGAGAAGACGTTTTGCTCCATATAATCTGCGTAGTCCATACCGCTGACGGTTTCGATAATATGTTGGACGATGCTATATCCTTCATCACAATATTCGTGTGACATACCAGGCTGGCGCTTGATGACATGTTGATCAAATGAAGCGATGAAATCTTCTAAGCCATCTTGACCATCGAGGGTCGGCGTCGATTCAAATTGCGGAGGTATGCCTGACGTGTTGCTCAGACACATACGGATGGTGATTAGGTCGCTGAAATCTTTATTAGAAGTGCGAAACCCTGGCAGATACTTGATCACAGGATCATCGAGACTGATCTTGCCCTGTTCTACCAATTGTAGCACAGCCATCGCTGTAAACCCTCTCCCTAAGGCATCTATTGCCAGGATACTATTGGGAGTCATGCGCTTGGGCTGGCCCTGCCGCTCAACGCCAAAAGCTTTATTATAGATGACTTCATCATCCTCTACTATAGCAATAGAAAATCCGGGTATTGGAGTGCGCTCCAGATAGCGCTCCAAGTATTGATCTACATTGCGGATAGCTTCAGAACGCTGAC
>CAZJTO010000151.1:0-6583 GCA_964548935.1 uncultured Saprospiraceae bacterium | reverse complement strand
GGATTCACTCCATCTTGAATTGCCTCCTGAATTCGACTATCACAAGGGGTTAAAACCCTTGAAGACCATAGTTTTTGATGTTCTGACCCCAGCGGATTTATCCCGTTGGCGTAATAAGTATCAAACTAAGTAAGATGAATAGGATAGTGCGATACATCTTCATTTCTGGTTTGCAATTAAAAGTTGACTATGGTATAACGCTTTGAAGTAATAAAACGCTCGTGGATAACACCGTCATCTCTCAATTCTGAAGCTCTTAAAAAAGATGGTTATGGTAATAAGCATATCGTTGATCGAACGCATTCTATTTATAAGAACATCACCATGCCTACTGTCAATCAAGCTTCATTTATCTGGGTGTTACTAATCTGTTTTAATATAGTGCCGATCTATGGGCAATCAATAGTAGAAATCTTAGGGCCATCGATTATAGATGGGTGTGATACCATCGAGTATGACCTAATTGTAAGAGCTCCTCAAGCGGATCAAATCCTAGCCGTACGATTCAGCGAGCCCGTGACTTATATTGAAAATTCATTAACTGAGCAAACCACGGTGGTGAATGGCGGAACCGATGGAATAGAAATAGATCTATCAGATTACGAAGGCTGTAATTTGATTAGTGGAACCATAACTATAGTCCCTGATGCCTTAGATTTTTTGTTGCCCTTTGTAGCAATAGCCTATTTAGATGATGAAGTCGATGCGGCATCAGAAACGAGCTCGTTCGTAAGGCGGAGTTTTGTCGATATAGATTTTAGCCCGTACACATTTGACATCACGACTAATCAAGTATCTAAGATTGTCACAATCACCAATGTAAGTGCTCAGACCCTTAATGAACTGAACATAGAGGTTTCGATAGATACGGATTTTGCTAATATAGCCGCTCTTACAGGCGCTACTGCCTTCGGAGATTCTTTGATTACTATTTCTCAAGAAGATTTTGGAGGATCTGGACTCATTCCAGATCAAAGTCACGATGTGCTGATTCAGTATAGTCTCAATCGGTGTGATATACAATCCATATCCTATGTCCCTTTGGGCAATTGTATATCCCAGGATATTGATGAGTTTGCCTTTGTGGATGATAATATCTCTGATGTTGTTGAGCCTGTAGGTCGATGGTTAGATCCTAACCCAGAGTTGTTCAATGTTGGTTTCTGCGATTTTGAATTCTTTGATGTGCAAGTCTTTCTAGAGGGTGACAATGTTACTACCCCGGAGCTATCAGAAGCATATGACTTGACCATCTCCCTCGATAGACTGATGTTTCAATCCAATAATGTATTTAGGTGCATGGATGCTGTTGCGATGATAGGCAGTCAGCCGCTCGAAGCACAGATTGCCAATGGCATGCAATTTCTATTTGACCTACAGGAATTAACGGACTCAACAGAGATACCTGATGAACTTCAAGATTTGGATGGCGATGGGGCCTATGATGACTTGGCCTTTGGGGATACATTAATTGTATCAATTGGATTTAAGGTGAGTGAATTATGTATTGATGCACCCTACAGCGTATTTGCCATGCGTGGTAATCTAACAGTCAACTCATCTGATCGATGTGATCAAGAGTCCATCAGTGATCCAGCAGGTTTTTCGGTACGCAGCGAGAGCTTTATTGTCACGTCCATTCCTTCATTGCGGTTGGATAGTCGAGATGAACTATTTGTCAACGAAGGCCAGAACACTACGCACCGACTAATATTTAGTAACTCTAATGCGTATTTAGATGATTGTGCTGGCAGCGAGGAGGTACGGTTTACTATTGATATTCCGACCTTTATGAGACTAGCAGACGACGGACACATGGCGATCCGCAATGGCACCGATACCATAGATATAGCTCCTGTTGACCTGATTGACTCAGTAACGATTACCCTGCCAGTGGCGGATTCATGGGTGCTTCTCACTCAGTACGATTCTTTCTGTGGAGTAGCTTCTGAGACAGCAGTTAATTGCGGTGATTGTGTGTTCAGCGATCTACAGCGTATGACAGCTAGAGCCGCTATCGACTGTGATCAAACACAAGTCTGTAGCGTTCCTAATTTTAGAGATGAGCGCAGTAACGGTCCACTTAAGGTGGTTTGCGCTGATCAACGGCCAACAGGACAGATTGTCCAGGTCGACACCATCATTGTCGATCGACTGAATACGCAGTGGGTTGATAAGCAAAGAACAGATCGGATAGATCCTGATAACTACCCCATATCGGGTAGCAATGTTGACAGGTTAGATTCCCTGCCTGGTAATAGATATTTCTTTGAAGGGGATACCTTGAGATCTCGCTATCGCTTTCATATAGACTGCGCTAATATGCTGGATGCTCTTGATATTAGTCTCAGGTTTCAGAACAATAACACTAGTACCCGATTAGATGCAATCAGTAGTCAAATAGTTAATCTTGCAACTGGGCAAAAAATAGATGTTAGTCTCTTAACAGAACAGCGTGGGCAGGATTTGACGCTTAGCCTCGATGATGTTAGTTTATTCCAAGATGGTGATTGGCAATGGGACTTACAAGGTGTGGTTAGAATGAATACACAATTCTCTGCAAATACGTCATATGTCACTCAGCCGATTAGGTATTCAACAAGAGAATCATCCGTAAATGAGTGTGCCGCACTTATTGATCAGCAGGAGGTTCCATTCGCTACTTCAGAATACTTCATAGAGTCTTTGTTCAGTGGTGTAGGCAATCAAGGTATCAGCAATTTGTCTCTAGGTAGGGCATCTCGATTTATTCAGACCTTACATAGCAATAATCGTACAACCTCACAATCTAATGCCACGGCAGAGTATAGAGAGTACCCGAATATGAGACACATAAGCATCTCAGTACCTCATGGATATGAATTAGTCGATGAGACCTATCATATTGAAGCATTTCGCATCGAGGAGAGTGATTTTGATATTTTCAGCGGAGAAGCAACATTAGAAACAGATGTCTTTTTAGAGGAATCATACTCGCCAACAAGTGTATCAATGGACGAGACGCATACACATTATCGATTTGATATAGGAGAAGATTACAACGTATTGCCAGTAGGATCATTATCCTTTGGCTATGTGGAGATCATAGCATCGGAGGTGCCAACAACTCCGACAAGCGAACTGATCATCAGTGGTTCAATACTGTATAGAGATCATACGGGTGGCACTCTCGAAGATGTGATATTCGATTTTAGTGATCGTGCTGTATTATTCTTTGACGACTATAATTTGGCATTTGATGATGACTTTATGATCATCAGGTCTGACAGTACTACAATTTGGACACTTAGGAATGGCAGTATGGCAATTCCTAGTTTAAGATTCCTGACTATATTTTCTGGATTTGATTTTGTAGATATTGCCCAAGATTATGGCATAGAACTGACACTACAAGGGATTGATGTTGACAGCATAACAATTGTTGATGAAGGCAATGTATTGTTTACTAATACTACCTATCAAGCCAATCGCATCGATCAAAACACTTGGATCTTAAACGACCCTCTTGAGTTTTTTACCACTAATCCAAACATCCTCATCCATACCAGTGATTTTGATTGTGGTTTTGACACCCTATTTGTGAGCTATCAACCTTCTAACTTAGAACTTTCCGGATGCGATGATTGCATTTGGAGAGATACCCTGATCAGCTTTCTGCCCAGTGGATTCATGGAGTTAGAGCAGATCTCTGGCCCTACTCAACTGGAAAATTGTGTTGAGAGTGAATTTGATTATCGCGTAGAAAATATCGGCGAGGGAGACTTAGGTGAGGTAGAGATATTCGTTGAGAGTAGTGCCTATGCTCAATTAGCGATCAGTTATCTCGATCAAGAGGGTAACTACATACCTGCCACAGTCGAAGTGAGCCCATCCTCTCAAGCCTTATCTTGGCGAATATCAGAAGACGGAATAGATGAATTGATCGGTGTGGATGGAGTGGGGATCTCTGATCTAGACTTTAGGATTAGCTATGGGGGCGATTGCATTGCTGAAGAGGAAATTGATATAATTGTTTGGTCTGTTGCCGAGCTGGGTTGTGGTGATGAGATCAGTAGTGATCGAGTAGGTTCCACGATACCAGTTATCATAGGCGAAGATCGAGATCGTCGAATGGTCGTCGACGTAAGACAAGTAACTGAATGTCAAGATGAATTGCAGATTGAAGTATTGCTGACGAGTAGAACGGCAACTCTGCTGAGCAACTCTACATTGGACATATCGCTACCACTGGATATCTCCTATTCACCGCAGTCAAGTAGGGTAAATGGTCAAGCCATAGATGATCCTGTAGCAAACCTTGGTGATCAAGGATTGGAGTTGAGATGGGATGGCGCCCTTGATGGACTTATGGAAGATTCCTTGTTGGTGACTTTTACTATTGATATCGGTTGTACTAATGCTTGTATGGAGTCAGGATTCATCTCTGGGTCTTTAGTGTCAGATTTTACCAATAGCTGTAATGAAAGCTGCAGTGTACGGTCTACTCGCGCACATGCGGAGGAGCAAGAGCTTCCCCTGAGTCCAGATTTTTTGTTTAGAGGGCTAATAGTAGAATCAATAGATGTCAATCAATCAGGTGAATTGACCTTGAGCTTCGACACAGAAATCAAGCAAAACAATAGCTTGATATATGATGTCCCTATATCCTTTGATGTTTATCACGATTCCAACGGCAATGGAGTCTTCGATAGTGATGAGCCCGTGTTGTTCGCTTCAGATTATGGCTTAGAGGATTTTGAATTTACTGACTTAGTCATAAGGGAGATGTTTACACTAACGGAAGATCAATTGTGCAATCTGGTCATGCGCATATCATTTGAAGATTGTGCTTGTCGAGATCTCAATCAACCAGTTGGACTCAATGAATCATTAGGACTCAGTAGCACGCTATATACCTGCGGCAATCAAGACATTCCCTTAGCAGATACAGGATTTGAGGAATGCGATAGAGTTTGGTTGGCACATCCGCGCATTGATCAGAGCGATCCGGCACAGCCATTTTATAGAGTCTCTCCAGATGTGGATATCGATACACTCGTTGGAATGATAGATTGTTTTGGATGTGTGATCACGGATACTGTCATTGTGATTAATGACACGATCGCCTCTCAGTTGATTATTATCCCACCTGATAGTTGTTTTGGGGGAGTGTCAGCCGAGCTAATCATAGATGAGAATGTTGCCTTCCTCGAATTTAACTGGGTGGGCTTTGAGTCTTCCGAGTTGATCCTTAGTAATATCATGGACACGAGCATAACAGTAGAGTTTACCACTGATTTTGGTTGTGAAGTGCAGCACACGGCGTCTATAGATCCTATGTATTTACTCAGTAATAATTGGTCGATATCTAGCATCTCTACGTTGGTCATGTTGGGCCAATCTATACGCCTTGAATTAACAGGGGACTATCCCATTGGAGAAATAGCGTGGTTTAGCCAAGATACGCTCTTCGATTGTGAGGATTGCAGGTCAATTGAACTCGTCCCGCTTCAAGATCAACAAATATTTGTAGCGATCACTGATGAGAACGGCTGTACTCAGGAGCGTGATATCTTCATCGATGTATTTAGTGAGAGCCGCGTCTATGTCCCCAATGGCTTTACTCCTAACGGTGATGGAATCAATGATTTTTACTTTCCATCGTTTAACGAGGCGATCATCAATGTCAATGAATGGTCTGTTTTTGATCGCTGGGGGAATCGTATGATTCATAGATTTGGCCCTGCACAGACCACAGATCTCACATGGGATGGGAACTTGAGCAGCTCTGAGGCCAGCGAAGGTGCGTATGTGTATAGGTTAGTGGTAGAGACCTTTGAGGGTAGGGTAGAGGAGTATCATGGGAGTCTGAGCTTGATAAGGTAGGATGTAATTTCGAACAATTATTCAGAGAAAAAAGTCATTTGTAAACGCGACTACGAATGTTCTAAATCGACTACAAAGGGATCTTTAATAGATAGTCTTGCAGCACCTTTCTCAAATTTTAAATAATCTAACTAATCGGGTATTGATGCGCTGAGTATGTCAATAGTCCTTCAAATAAATACATGCTATCAACAATGCATTCATAACTAAATGATGATTCTAATGACAACCCAAAATTTTGAAAGAATAGTTTATGATGAGTTAAATATTTGTCAGAGATATTGAAACTTACACTTACTTCCTTTTGTCAATTCATTCTCATTTCTTGGCAATATGCAACAACTGCAATCTGACGTGATCAGCATGGTACAAGATCCTCGGTATAGCTTTTTCGATTTTGAGGGTGAGTTCTTGAAGTCTGGCTTCAGCTTGCTCGGTCGTGATAATGTTTCAGCGATCACCATTTTTGAAATGACAGCTCAGATGTATCCACAATCTGCTCAAGTCTGGAGCGCCCTTGGAGATGGATATAGTAAGGTCGGCGATGTTGGCAAAGCAATCGGCCATTATGAAAAAGCCTTAGGACTTAATCCAGCTGCGGACTTGACTAAACATGTTAAGAGTCGATTAGAAGGATTGAGGGAGAGATAGGCTGAGGACTTTAGTACATCACCAATCAATTAAGGTGGTCAAGCCGTAGATAAAGCCGACCAAATAA
>CAZJTO010000150.1:0-6607 GCA_964548935.1 uncultured Saprospiraceae bacterium | reverse complement strand
GCCTTGGAACTCATACTTAATGATCGTCGCACCAGTGCATCCACTCTGATTAGACTGAAAGTTGGTGATGAGCTCTGATATGCACGCTGGCGGTTCTGGATCAGAACAGCTGAGGAGAAATAGCACAATAGAAAGAATGAATAGGGTTGACTGTCTCATATACTACTTGAACGTTATTATAGATGTTCTTGCTTCTATGGATTAGTGTATTTTTATGCTCGTCGACAGACACAAAAGGGGCGCCCTTGAAGGCCATAACCTTCAGGGCGCTCTGAACTTAGCTTAACAGCATCCGCAACCGCAGCAACAATCTCCGGTCATAGAAGCCATCAAAGCTGTAAATAAAAAACTGATCATAATACAGAATTTAGTAAGTGAAAAAATAAGTAAGACCTCCGTCGACACGAGGATTACTTACTAAAGATTTCACTGAACATGGGGCCAAGACTTTGCTTGACCATGTCTTCCAATTGACCAGTTTTCATCAATGTAAAACAACAGCTCGAGCCATTATCTGAATTTTCTGTACTGCAGGAGATTAAGGCGAACTTGTCGCCAGCAATTAAGTTGAACTTCTTCCGTACATCTTTAGGAATGACCAGTTGTCCTCGCTCGTCAAAACTGACTATAGCCTCGACGTTGCAGCATCCCATTTTAAGTTTACTTTCTGCCATATGTATTTTGATGTCCTATTTAATTATGAAGATACATCAGAAAATTCAGAAAAATCAGAAAATGTTCTTTTTCATGAGATGATCAGTTTGCAGATCATCGCCAAAGGGGAAATCATGACTATCAAAGATCGTATAGCCCATCTTCTCATAAAATCCTATTGACTTCTCATTCTTATCCCAGACGCCCAGCCATACTAATGGGCAGCCCTGTTCCACTCCGATCTGTTCTGCGACCTCGATTAAGTACTTGCCCAGACCCAGGCCTTGAGCTTTTGGGTAGAGGTAGATACGTTGGATCTCTACAGCCTCTGGGTATACTGATTCTGTCTGTGCCTCGCCAAAATTGATCTTGAGATAACCCAATATGTCGCCACCTTGCTCAAGGAAATAAAACTGTGACTCAGCATTGTCTAACTCTTTACTGAGCTGATCATTGTTAAATGCCTGATCGAGATAGAAGCTCATATTTTCTGGAGTATTCATATGAGCGAATGCTGCCATAAATGTCTGAATAGAGACCTCTCTTAATAGATCGAGATCTGCCATGGCAACGTTGCGTAGGATAGGATTGTGCATATTGTTTCAACAAGCTGTAAAATAACGGTTAGATTCCTGACCACCTCAGGAAACAAATAATTAATAAATGTAGTTTTACTCATCATGATAGGATGGAGATTTAGTGATTACGAACCTGGTGATTTATCAGGGAGTCCATTTGAACGTCTACTCAAAATGTTTCAAGACCTGTTGGTATACACTGCAGGCGATGTATCTGAAGCGTTATCATGGTTAACTGAGCTGGACAAGCATTACGAGTTAACGACTCCTGAGTACGGCATGGCAGACTTCATCCAAGAGCTAATCGACAAAGGGTATATCGGGGATAAAAGGGATGGCTCGGGTTTATTCGGGCCGACTGCCAAGATGGAGATCGAGCTCCGCAAGAAAGCGCTTGATGACATATTTGATCAACTTAAGAAGTCTAAGAGAGGTAATCATATCACTCGACATACTGGTCGTGGCGACGAGTATACATCTGAGATGCGACCATTCCAGTTTGGTGACAACTTAGATAAGATCGCCGTATCAGAGTCGCTTAAGAATGCTCAGATTAATCACGGCTTGGACGAGTTTAAGTTGACTCAGGACGACCTCGAGGTGCATGAGACTTATTACAAGAGTCAGATGAGTACGGTCCTCATGATTGATATCTCACACTCTATGATCCTATATGGTGAAGATCGGATCACACCAGCAAAGAAGGTGGCCATGGCACTCGCAGAGCTCATTAAGACTAGGTATCCTAAGGACACCTTAGACGTTATCGTATTTGGCAATGATTCATGGAAGATTGAGATCAAAGACTTACCCTATTTACAAGTGGGTCCATATCATACGAATACTGTAGCGGGCTTAGAGCTTGCGATGGACATCCTCAGGCGTAGGAAGAACCCGAACAAGCAGATCATGATGATCACTGATGGCAAGCCAACCTGTATTAAGAAGGGCAAGAAATATTACAAAAATGCCTTTGGTTTGGATCGCAAGATCTTGAATCGTACGCTTGGGCTGGCAGTTAAATGTCGAAAGCTTCAGATTCCAATCACCACGTTTATGATTGCGAGTGATCCATATCTGCGCAATTTCGTAGATCAATTTACCAGAGCCAATCAAGGCAAAGCATTCTATAGTGGATTGCAAGGACTGGGAGAGTTCATATTCATGGACTACAAAGACAACAAGAAGAAGAGAAAAAGATAATACTAGGAGTAATCCTATAACGAGAAAATAGCAATAGTGGATATAAAGAAGATCAAGACCTTAGGGCAGTTGAAAAAGGCAGGTTATGTAGCCAAGAGCATCAAGCAAGAGCTTAGAGATAATCTTGTTAAGAAACTGGAGAACAAAGAGAGAGTATTTCAAGGAATCATAGGATTTGAGGATACAGTGCTCCCAGACATCGAGAGAGCGATTCTGTCAAAGCATAATATCCTGTTGCTCGGATTGAGAGGACAGGCAAAGACTAGGATAGCACGTATGATGACGGAGCTCCTTGATGATTATATCCCAGTTGTAGCCGGTAGTGAAATTAATGATGATCCACTGATGCCATTGTCACGCTATGGTATAGATACAGTAGCCGAGCATGGCGATAAGACGCCCATTACTTGGGTACATAAGACGGATCGATATGTCGAGAAACTAGCTACACCAGATGTAAGCGTCGCTGATCTCATCGGTGATGTAGATCCGATCAAAGCTGCTGCACTAAAGTTGCCATATTCTGATGAACGAGTGATTCACTTTGGCTTGGTACCACGATCGCACAGATCAATATTCGTACTCAATGAGCTACCAGATCTTCAGGCAAGGATACAGGTGTCGCTGTTCAATATTTTACAAGAAGGTGATCTGCAGATCAGAGGATTTAAACTGCGGTTTCCGATGGACATACAGTTTGTCTTTACGGCTAATCCTGAAGACTATACTAATAGAGGTAGCATCGTAACACCATTGAAGGATAGGATTGAAAGTCAAATATTGACGCATTATCCTAAGACCATAGAAATTGCAAGGACGATTACTGAGCAAGAAGCCATTCTTGAGCCCGCTCAAAGTGAAAAAGTACATATCGTCAGTGACCTACGTACATTATTAGAGCAAGTATCATTCAATGCTCGGGAGAGCGAGTACGTGGACGAGAAGTCTGGTGTTTCAGCCCGTATGAGCATATCGGCACTTGAAAATCTCGTCAGCGCTGCTGAGCGTCGTGCCTTGATCAACGGAGATAAACGCACGTCTGTGCGTATTACTGACTTCTGGGGGATTATACCGAGTATTACTGGAAAGGTTGAGCTCGTATATGAGGGAGAGCAAGAAGGCCCGTATGGCGTCGCTATCGAGTTAATCAATCAGTCTATCAAAGAGAGCTTCTTAGAGTCTTTCATTGATCCTGATAAGTCAGTTAAATCTGATAAGGATCCTTATGGTCCGATCAAAGAATGGTTCTCAAGTGGCAATAGAGTGGAGCTTCTTAATGATGATTCTGAAAAGGACTTTAGATCAAAACTCGACAAGATATCAGGCCTGAAGAAGTTGGCTTCAGATTATTCTAAAGATAAAGATGAAGTCTACTATATCATGGAGTTGATCTTACACGGTTTAGCGGCTTGTGAGGCGATCGGTAAGGATATCATAGATACACAGATGAACTTCAGCGACCCGCTGGCAGGAATGTTTGATGACCTGGTAAGTGATGAATGATCTCGTGGTTCGGATTCCAAGAGGTAGCCGTATTTGAGGGTATCACTATCTATGAGGGTGAGCGCTTCGGTACAGGATATGGAAGTGCTGGATTATGCCTTCCAGGTATCGGCATCTTTATAGGTAGAACAACATTCCAGCAAGACATAGCCACGGTGCGACATGAATTTGGACACATATTACAAGCTCGTAAGATTGGATATCTGAGTTTCTATATAGTGATAGGTACATTAAGCTTGCTTAGTGCAGCCACAGGAGGATTTGGCAAAGGCCATCAACACCACTGGGTAGAAGGGTGGTGTAACTATCTAGCTAAAGACTATTTTAATCAGCAAGGGGCAGACTGGAATGAACGACGATTTCCGCCTAAAAATATTAAGGCTTCGACTTTGCGATGGATCAGCTGGAAACTTTGATGTGCCTCATTTTGTACCTTGAGGTATATTACCCATAAATCGACAAAAAGATAAAATCGAACTTATGAAAGAACTATCAACTATAATGTTTATGGCCGCAGTGATCTGCTTAAGCGCTTGCCAAGAAAAACAAGAAGAATCAATGACTAAAAAGATACAGGGAGTAGATGCTCCGATTGCAACGAAGAAAGACACAACGATTACTTGGCATGGCCACGACAGGGAGGATCCTTATTATTGGATGCGACTGACTGATGAGCAAAAGAATGCTGAAACGCCAGATAATCACACCCAGGAGGTTCTCGACTACCTCAATGCGGAGAATAGCTACACTAAACAAGTGATGAATCATACTGAGGAGATGCAGACTCAGTTGTATGATGAGATCGTAGGGCGCATCAAGCAAACAGATGAGTCGGTACCTTATATCAAAAACGGCTACTGGTATTACACCCGTTATGAAGAAGGAAAGGAATATCCGATCTACTGTCGAAAGAAGGGGACTCTCGAAGCTGATGAAGAGGTGATGCTCGATGCCAATAAACGAGCAGAGGGTAAAGATTACTATGCTGCCTCGGGTCTATCAGTAAGTCCGGATAATAAGATTTTGGCTTTCGCAGAGGACTATCTCAGTCGTAGGATTTATACCTATAAATTCAAAAATCTCGAAACTGGAGAGATTTATACCGATGAGCTGTCTGACGCTCAACCAGGTGGAGCTTGGGCGAACGATAATAAGACGTTTTACTATACCTCTAAGAACAAGGTGTCCCTCCTATCAGAAAAAATCTGGCGCCATGAACTGGGCAAAGGAGTCGACACAGATGTAACGGTGTATCACGAGAAAGATCCATCGTACTATATCGGCGTATACAAGTCTAAGTCAGACGATTATATCATCATCTATAACAGCAGTACACTGGTGAGTGACTATCAGATCTTGAAGGCCGATGATCCGCAGGGGAGCTTTAAGCAATTTACTCCGAGAGGCACCAAACATGAGTACAGCATCGAGCACTACGGCGATAAATTTTACATCGTAACTAACCGTGATGCCGTCAATTTCAGATTGATGGAGACACCAGTTGATGCAACGGAAGAGTCCAACTGGACCGAAGTAATCGCCCATCGTGATGATGTATTATTGAGTGGCATAGACGTGTTCAAGAACTGGTTGGTATTGAGTGAGCGTAGCAATGCGCTGACCCATCTCAGAGTGATGAATCAACAGACTGATGAAGAGCATTACCTTGATTTTGGTGAGCCGGCATATGTGGTTTATAGTAGTACGAATACAGAATTTGATACTGACATCCTGCGCTTTGGATATTCAAGTATGACGACACCCAACAGCACGATAGACTATGATATGAGCTCTCGTGAGAAAGATCTTAAGAAACAACAAGAAGTTGTAGGCGGGCACGACCCATCGGAGTATGTGACTGAGCGCATGTTTGCCACGGTAAGAGATGGGGTAGAGGTTCCGATCTCACTCGTATACAAGAAGGGGATGCGCCGAGGCGCAGATACTCCAATGGTGCTGTATTCATATGGGAGTTATGGGAGCACAATCGACCCATGGTTTAGCTCAGTGAGATTAAGCCTTCTGGATCGAGGTTTTATCTGGGCTATAGCTCACATCCGTGGTGGACAGTCTATGGGTCGACAGTGGTATGAGGATGGCAAGATGTTCAAGAAGAAGAACACCTTCAATGACTATGTGGACTGTGCCAAGTATCTCATTGCTGAAGACTACACTTCTGATGATCATCTGTATGGTATGGGCGGTAGTGCCGGAGGATTATTGATGGGTGCTGTTGTAAATCAGGCACCAGAATTGTTCAACGGAATAATAGCTGCGGTGCCATTCGTCGATGTCATCAATACGATGCTGGATGAGACTATTCCACTAACCACCAATGAGTTTGACGAGTGGGGTAATCCTAAGAACAAAGACTCTTATGACTATATGTTGTCCTATAGCCCATATGATCAAGTCAGCAATCAAGACTATCCTAATATGTTGATTACGACAGGGTTGTTCGATAGTCAGGTTCAGTACTGGGAGCCAGCTAAATGGATAGCGAGGCTCAGAGATATGAAGACTGATGATAACATCTTGATGATGCATACCAATATGGAAGCGGGTCATGGTGGTGCCTCAGGTCGATTCAAGCGATATAAGGAGACAGCTCTCGAGTATGCCTTCTTTATGGATCTGGAGGGGATGACTATGGAGGATTTGAAGGGGTA
>CAZJTO010000149.1:0-6642 GCA_964548935.1 uncultured Saprospiraceae bacterium | reverse complement strand
AAGGCCAAAGACAAAGTCTGTTTTCTTCGGAAACACTTTCTTCATTTGATAGATGCCGACGAACAATCTCCACTTCCTCCCCAGGATTGTTTACACGATCCTTTGGGCTCCAAGGTCAAAAACAAAGCCTTCCAATTTCCTGCAGAAATTGCTGCCTTTTTACATTTGTCTGTGTCGAAGAATACTGATTCTTCTCACTCCCAAAATGACAAAAGCCTTTTCGCTTGCGCGAAAAGACTTTGTCTCTCTGGTGATCCCGCAAGGATTCGAACCTTGGACCTGCTCATTAGAAGTGAGCTGCTCTATCCAGCTGAGCTACGGAACCTCGAATTTGGCTGCAAATATAGAGTATATTATCTCATATGGAAACAAGAAATGTCGAATATCATAGCGCTATTTTCCAAGCCAATTAGCTTTGCGCTTTTCGATGAAGGCTGTAGCCCCTTCTTTAAAGTCTACAGTCTCTGCTAAGCGCCCAAATCCCTCGACCTCAATCTGATAGCCACCCGTATCAAAAGCCGCATTTACAGCAGTAATGGCCTCGGTGATTGCAAGGGGCGCCTTCTTAGCGATCTTCTTGAGTATAGCCAAGGCAGTCTCTACTTCTTGACCAGCATCACAGCAAACATTCGCTAGGTTCAAGCGATGTGCTTCCTCGGCGTCTATCATGTCACCAGTTAATGTGAGCTCCATGGCTTTCGCTTTCCCGATAAGCTGTGGCAGTCTCTGTGTGCCCCCATATCCTGGTACTATGCCCAGATTAACTTCAGGTTGACCGAACTTAGCATTGGCTCCCGCTACACGCAGATGACAGGCCATAGCCAATTCACAACCTCCACCCAATGCAAATCCATTGACGGCTGCGATGACGGGCACGTGATATTGCTCAATAGCCATAAATATATCTTGACCACGCTTGGAGAGTTTCATCGCACTGGCATTGTCCAAGGTGAGGAACTCCTTGATGTCTGCACCTGCCACAAAAGCTCGCTCACCGGCACCAGTGATTACAATGCCCCGATATTGATAGGCCTTGAGGTCCTTAGTAAACAAGTCAATTAGATCTGTGAATACCTGAGTATTGAGCGCATTGAGTGCTTTAGGTCTATTGATCGTAACGATCAGAAATTGATCTCTTTCTTCTAATAGTAGCGTGTCATACATAGGAGTGTGGTTTAGATTGGCAAGTTCTACAAAAGGGTACTGATTATCAAATCAATTATTTACGTCTTGGTTCAACCGCCATACCCAAGAAATCGGACAACAGGATCACGGGATGCTTCTGAAAGCCTTCGGACAAAGATGATTCGAGCGTAAGATTCTCCAAGTGCTGTGTAATGATCTTGAGTACGATCCTTGATACTTTAAAGAAGCGCTCCAAGGGCGGAGTATTGGGATCTTTCTTAGCACCTACCCTATCCAAGAATGAAGCGAACGCCTTAGGGTCGTATAACAGGTATCGATCTGGATATGACATGCTCAGATACTGGATAACCGTAGAGACGGTATGATAATGTGGTCGTTTCTTGTGCTTAGGGTCCTGACTGTTGCGCTCTAACCAGCTCAGGTGAAATTGAAATCTATCGATGCGCCCCACTAAGTCCTTGTTCTCATCTAATAGATCTTTAAATGCACTGCGGATCATCTCTGGGCCGTAGTTCGCATATTCCAATAGGGACTCATATGGATGATAATCTCCTCCTGACCAAAAGGAGTGTTGCTGATCAAGGGACGCTTGTATCATCCCAGGAATATCAGCAGTAGTCAAATCCCAATGCGCACCGAATCGATCATACTGTTCCGATAGCTCTAACAGCAGCTCCGTGCGCTCAGCGCTGTGCTGCACATATTGCTCAAATTCAGACTTGATCAGGGATAAATTCATAAATAGTACTCAATTTTAGTGGTTTACCATGATAATGAAAGCAAGCAAACCTCTGTTTTATTTAGGTATAATGGACTATACTTTGAATCAAAACATAAACATGAACAAAATATTCGTAGTCGTAATCATGGCAAGTCTAATCTTGCCCGCCTGTCAAAATGAAAAGGTCAAACAATTGGAGACCCAAATCGTGCAACTCACTGATCAAGTTGAACATCTGCAAGGCAGCAATACGGGCCTCCTGGATCAATTGTCAGACATGTCTGTCATCAATCAAACTGAATCCAAAAGCATTCAGGCTTCACTGGAGAATATAGGTCGTCAGAATGCCTACATCCAAAATCTAACTGAGAAGCTCGAAGAAAAAGATTCTATCAACTTTGCTCTGGTCACCAATCTAAAACGTTCGCTTATAGATATAGACGATAGTGATCTTGAAATAGAGGTACGAGGATCGGCAGTGTATGTTTCTATCTCCGACAAACTACTATTCAGCACGGGGTCGACTATCGTCAACAAGAGATCCTATGACGTATTGTCCAAGGTAGCCAGCGTGATCAATGATCATGATCAGCTCAATGTCTTAATAGAGGGACATACAGACAATGTTCCGATTAATAACTCCCGAGTCAATGACAATTGGGACTTGAGTGTGCTGAGAGCTACGTCCATCGTCCGTCTATTACAAGAGCAATATTATGTCGCGCCTGAGCGCCTCACTGCTGCTGGGCGGTCCTCATATCTACCTAAGCGCGATAATGAAAGTCTCACTGGCCGATCTGAAAACAGACGTACCGAGATCATCATGACGCCTAAAATGGATCAATTCTTCAAGTTGTTGGAGAGTCCAGATCTGGCGGGATAATATGAGATAAACTCTATTGATAGACTGCATACTTATTGCCTCCTCATAAACTTATCTACTAAGAGGTCATAGAGTGTAGCCAAACCGAGGAGTATCAAGATTAAAAATAGGTATGTTACCATAGTCGCTGTTTTACCTACTATAGTCGGCCGAGCCGTGCGATGTATATACACGATAGTTTTACAAGACTTCGGTATAGGTAAGAATGATTAGATTAGATTGATGAAACCAGAGCGGGTTAATATAGAAGTAAGTTGGAAGCAAGCATTGTGGTCAGAGTTTGAGCAAGGCTATTTTGATCAGATCAAGCAGCGCATTTTTATCGCTAAGAATAGTGGAATGACGGTCTATCCCCCAGGTGGATTAATCTTCAATGCCTTTGATCTTACTCCTCTCAATAAAGTGAAGGTCGTCATCATTGGTCAAGATCCTTATCATGGCCCAGGTGAAGCGATGGGGTTAAGCTTTTCGGTACCCCGAGGCGTACGTATACCGCCATCTTTGCGCAACATATTCAAAGAGCTCCATGCCGATATCGGAATATCCATCCCAGATCATGGCGACTTGACACAATGGGCGGAGCAAGGCGTGCTCTTACTCAACGCCATGTTGACCGTGGAACACAAGAATCCTGGATCACATAAGTCTATAGGCTGGCAGCGATTTACCAATGCCGTCATCAGTACGATATCACAAGAAAGAGAAGGAGTCGTCTTCTTGCTATGGGGAAAATTTGCTCAACAAAAAGCGACTTTTATCGATGGCTCAAAGCATCATATCTTGACCGCAGCGCATCCGTCGCCGCTGGCACGTAACGCCTTTGCCGATTGCAAGCATTTTTCTAAAACTAATGAGCTTCTAATAAAACAAAATCTATCTCCTATTGATTGGTCCTTATAAGAACTCTTCTTATGGAAACTGACAGATTTTATCTCGGTATTTTTCTTTTTGTGCTGGCACTTGCTGTCGTATTAGGTGCATTTGGTGCACATATTCTTGAGGATAAGATATCACCGAAATATGCTGAAATCTATAAGACCGCTAGCTTTTATCATTTCATCCATGCCATTGGCGCTATCATATCTATACTGATCATAAGAGATCTTTCTCCGGCACAGATCGGTATAATCGCTAAGCTATTCTTAGGAGGGATCATCCTATTCAGCGGGTCTCTCTATATTCTGTCCATACATGAGATCTTTAATGCTCCTGGATTGCGGAAACTCGGAGCTATCACCCCGATAGGTGGACTGCTATTCATAGCGGCGTGGTCATATGTGGCAGTGACGGTCCTGAGGAGTTAACCCCTCATCGCATAGTTGTTCTCCTCAGCTCACTTTTATTTCTTAGATCGTACTGTTTGTGATCAGGTGAACCCATTGTTCTTCGCAGTGGTCGTTGAGACTCTTTCGTCCTATCATGTCATCTATAGATTCCCTCGCTAATTCATAACCAAGAAAGAGTACCATCAAAGGCCTTCCCCTACCCTTTATCATTTTATTAATCCTGCATTAACTTTTTTTAACATGTATATGTAGTCTTAAGGGTATAGCTGATCAGTAGACTATTCCTAACAGTAGGCAACTACATAAAAACAGATACTATGAGAGAGAAGATCATTTTAGCAGTAGCGGCAGTATTTATGACTATAGATCTGTCAGCACAATTTTCAGTAGGATTAAAAATCGGAACACTAACGAATAGAACATCGATTCTCGATGATATCCCAGCTATTAACGGGCTTAACTCATCTGCTACTACAGCACAGTTTGGCCTTGTCGGACAGTACGATATATCTGATAGCTGGTCTATCCATAGCGGCGTAAGTTATGCTGATCGAAGTACTAATATAGGTGTAGGAACAGATATAAATGTATTCGGTCTAGCATTACCCGTAAGCGTCAACAATCGAATCAGCGTTAAGAGTGTGGACATACCATTGTCTGTTGCCTATAATCTCACAAGTGGACGAAATACGATTTATCCACATGTCGGAATCATAGGATCGATAGTAAGCAGTGGTAATATAAAAACACAGGTGAATACCCTGATTAATTTAAACGTCGCAGAGACAGCTTTACCAGCTGCTCAATTGAATAGAACCGTGTTCTATGGGACTACAGGTATAGGCTATGCTTATAACCTTGACAACTCTAATAAAATATTCGCTGAAGGACAGTACAATCTTGCATTGGAAGATGCTACTTCCCTCGGCATACTTGACAGTAATATTAAAAATAAAGGCTTTTCAGTAGGTATCGGCTATGCAATGTCGTTTTAACCTAAGTGGCTATCTGAGTAATGACTTGGATAGCCACATTTTTTTATTCTGAGAGCGAATGATTCACTACGAGCGGTGAGTCGAGATCTTCATCATCCTTACGCCGATTGCGATACCAAACAAATCCAATCACTCCAATCAACAAATATGGCAACGTCAGCATATAGAGTATGCCCGAATTCAGTCCTTTTCCTGCCGTCCCTCCATTCTCAAGATTAGACTCCGCAGCGATCTTACACATCGGACATTGACTATATATCTCAACAGTAAGCAAGATCAATATGATAATCGTGAATAGGATTTTAAATCTCATGGTATAAAGGTAATGATCAAGTGAATCAGTAGCAAGGTCGAAGCATCAGATATATGATCGGTCCTGATGCCGCAACATATAACCATAGGGGGAAAACCCATCTGGCCATAGCTTTGTGACGTTGAAACTGGTTAGTAAATGCTCTGATATAGGTAAAAAGGATAAACGGTAAAATCACTGCCGCCAAAATGATGTGGCTAATCAATAAGCTGAAGTAAACGTACCTAATCGCTCCCTCTTGGCAGAACTTGGTTTCTGGAGTCGTGATATGATAGATCACATAGCACACTAGGAAAAGAACCGACGTCCCCAATGCTGCTGTCATAACTTTGCGGTGCTGCTGCGCCATCCCTCTCTTGATATACATAAGGGCTATGATCAGTAGCACGGCCGTTACCCCATTGAGCGCCGAATATAGTGGTGGCAGAAAAGTGAAATCAATATCTGTCTCGATCTTGATACGGCGCATCATGACGACCATCAGAAATACTCCGATAGAAACCACCCAGCTCAAGCGATTGAGCTTCTTCTCTAATGTCTTATTGGGTTGCATGATATCCATAGATGCTATTTTTCGAGTTCTCGTCGTAATCTAATGTCTCTATGCTTAGGCAGAGGTATTACGACAGCTAGATGCCTGATAAGCTCTTTGGAGATATCATCATCCGCCTTATACGTATTGCGCACAACACCAGCCGAATCCACTAATACGAAGCGCTGATCATAGCCATTAAATAGCACTGAGTCTGTGATGAATCTGATCTCCAAATCTCGATCAGACGCAAACGGATCAGACATACTGATAATCTCAAAATGGTCTCGATCCACTATACGTTCATCGATTTGACTGAGCAATGTTATATCCGCTGCTCTATTGTCATGAGCGGTGTGAATCAATGCTGCCGTCTTCGGTGTTCTGACTGCTTCAATATGATCTTTGATTGTTGTAGAGACTTGCTTGGCTTGTAATTGCTCTTGTGATTCGAGCCTATACTTTAGGCCATTCTTAAGATAGAAATAAGAGCCAAGCGGTGCTCCTATTAGCATGAGAACGACTGCTATACCCGCAATATATTTCATCATGTTGTTTGACATTTATCCATTGATACCATCCTATATAGATAATGTCGCAAGCTCTGAGAAGTTTAGAACCTGAGATCTGAATCCTTCATCTCGTAGATCATCCCAGACTGTCCAGACAGCTCGTCTACTTTTAACTGATTTCTCTCTTGTACGGTTGTTCTGTTTCCTTTCCACGCATTGCCCTCATACAGGAATGCAATAATTGCCCATACTAA
>CAZJTO010000148.1:0-6660 GCA_964548935.1 uncultured Saprospiraceae bacterium | reverse complement strand
TTATACTTAATCGATTCGCGCTCTGCACTGGTGGCATTCCGCTCCTGTGCTGATATGTGAAGACATTGCTCTTCGAGCTCTGAAGTCTTCAGCCTGAGTTCTCCGACAAGATTTGCTTGTAGTATGCGATGTACTAGTACATCCGAATACCTCCGGATAGGCGAGGTAAAATGAGTATAATAACTAAAGCCTAAGCCATAGTGCCCAATGTTATCCGCACTATATACCGCCTTAGCCATACTTCGGATAGCCATCGGTCGTAAAATGCTCTTCAGCCCTTCGTCCTCAAGATTTTGAGTGAGATTGTTGAGAGATTGGGTAATATTTTTTGGCGTATCAAGATTTAGTTTGATACCAAATTCCATGGCCAGCGTCGCTAAGGTCTGAAGCTTCTCTGGATCAGGGGTGTCGTGCACTCGATAGACATTAGGGATCTCCGTCTTGCTTTTCTTCGCAACATATTTCGCTGTCCTACGATTAGCCAATAGCATGAACTCCTCTACCAGCTTGTGAGAATCTGCTCGCACTTTTCTCTTTACCGCAACTGGCTTCTTGTTTTCATCCAAGACAAATCTTACTTCATCGCTCTCAAAGTCTATAGACCCTTTTTCGAAGCGCTTCTTTTTCAAGTGCTTGGCGATTCTATTCATTTCCTTGAGCTCCTCGGCATAATCACCTTTCTTCTTATCGATCACCTCTTGGGCCTCTTCATATGTGAACCGCCTCTTACTATGAATCAAGGTCTTTCCGAACCATTGACTTTTGATGGTGTAGTCTGGCGCCAGTATGAAGATTGCCGAAAATGCAAACTTATCTTCGTTGGGACGCAGCGAACACAGTTCATTAGAGATGCGCTCGGGCAACATGGGGCACACTCGATCTACTAAGTATACCGACGTAGATCGACTATAAGCCTCTTTGTCTAAAGCGGTGCCCGGTTCAACAAAGTGTGTGACATCTGCAATGTGTACTCCGATTTCTATATCACCATTGTCATGTTTGATATATGAGAGTGCATCATCAAAGTCCTTGGCATCAACTGGATCAATGGTGAATATATCCCAATCTCTAAGATCCCGTCGTTGAGCAATGTCATCATCTGTTATTTCATCAGATAAGGCTGCAGACTCTTGCAATACTTGCTCGGGAAACTGAATATCAAATCCATTAGACAATAAGATCGAGTTCATCTCAAAGTCATTTCGATCGTCTTTATTGATCGTAGCCGTGATGCGGCCCAACTTCTGATTTCGATTGTCTTCGCCAAAATCATAGATGTCCACCACCACTGCAGACCCTTCTTCTGCCTCGTTATAGTTTTTGGGGAGCACCTTGATTTCAAGCTCTGTTTTCCCATCATCAATGTAAACTAAACCATACTTCTTAAGCTCTCTAAAGATGCCTATGTACGATGTTCTTCCCCGAGTAATTATGTCTACTACTTTCCCTTCTGGTCTGCGGCCTGGTCGTGGTTTAGAAGACTCGATACGCACAGTATCTCCATGTAGTGCCCCTAAGACATACTTCTTGGGGATATAGACATCTCGATCAAGCCCATCGACGATAACGAAACCAGCACCGTTTGCTATGACTTCGATTCGTCCATTATAAAGGTTCTTTGACCTGCGTTCGTCGCTCTTGCTATGCTTTGGATTAATACCATATCGCCCTTGACCATCACTGAGAATTTTGCCTTTACTATAGAGCGTTCTAAGGGCGTCTTCTGCCGAGTCTCGTGAATTTTTGACTCCCAGCTTTTGGACGATGGTCTTGGCGTTATAAAATTTTGTGTTCTTCTTTCTAAGAAGCTTTAAGATGGCTTGTTGTAAAAACCGCTGGGGTAATTTACGTGAGCCCGATTTAAACTTTGCTGTCATATTAGTTTTCTAAGGAAAAGATGATTTCTCCAGTAGCCATGAGTTCTAGGGTCATGTTCTTGCTACCTGATGGATCATAGAGTTGTTGCGTTTCGTCTTGTTGTCCGACGACTACCGTAATGATCCAGTTTTCATCGATGGTTGCTATTGACTTAATAATGCTTTTTCCATCCGACTTGGTTCCCGCAATTATTTTTCGATCAATTAAAACACCGTTTGCCGAGAATGTTGCAAGCACATATTCATAAGAGAGTAGCCCCCCTTTCCAATATACAATAGCATGCATCTTATCCGTCTTCGGAATCTTACAACAGGGGATGTACTCAGTATACTCGTCATCTTCATCCGGTGTATTCTGTGCAATGAATCTCCTTATTAGGTCCTGTGGGAGGGGTGGATTTGTACTAGAAAAATAGGTGACATTCTCTTCTGATAAAGTTACCGGTAAAGCCTCTTTGGAAAAATAGCTTAGGAATGAAGAAAATGATTGACGTCGAGTCATACGATAAGTTCTGCGCAGCAAAAGTACTCTGCTTATTTCTATGTACGGTTCATTAAAACGATAAGAATCATTGGACCCTGACTTAAATGTTTTTAGAACGGCATTTAATCGAAGGTAGATCAAGTCTAAATAACCCTTGGTTTCAAACTTATAACCCTGTCAGGTGATATAATAATTAGATTTGGCTAACTAAATTTAGACAGTCCATGAAATGGCTCTTTAATTTTCTTACTTCAAGTATTGGACAGAAACTTCTCATGTCTCTGACTGGTCTTTTCCTCATACTTTTTCTGATCGTTCATCTGATCGGAAATCTCCAATTATTATCTAATGATGGAGGAGAGGCCTTTAATATCTATACAGATTTTATGAGTCACAACCCTTTGATTCAGCTGATTGCTAAAGGCAACTATATATTCATCCTTACACATGCAATCGTAGGGATCCTGCTTGCCTTCAAAAACAAGAAGGCCAAAGGTTCAAAGTATGCAGTGTCGGCTAAGAACAAAAGCTCTTGGGCTTCCAATCAAATGGCATTATTAGGTACATTAATTTTTGCCTTTCTTTTTATGCACTTAGGCCATTTTTGGTTTCAGTTCAAATTTGTTGGAGACCAGGCAATGGTCAACTATGATGGTGCAGTAGTTATCGATGCATATAGCAGGGTACATGCGATCTTGGAGCAACCTTTATGGATGATCCTATATCTCGTAGGACTGTTAGTACTAGCATTCCACCTGTGGCATGGATTTGCCAGTGCGTTTCAGACATTGGGTCTCAGACATAAAAAATACACACCTATTATTAGTTTTCTGGGTAAAGCATATGCTATAATCGTCCCATTGGGATTTGCAGTATTGCCGTTGTACATATTCTTCACATAATCAAAGTAGATAGATGCAATTAGATAGTAAAGTACCAAAGGGAGAGTTGGCAACTAAGTGGGTAGACTACAGATCTACCATGAATCTTGTTGCCCCCAATAACAAGCGAAGAATCGAGGTTATCGTTGTTGGAACAGGGTTAGCAGGAGCGTCGGCAGCGGCTACATTAGGAGAGCTCGGCTATAAGGTGAAGTGCTTCTCGTTTCACGATAGTCCACGTCGAGCGCATAGTATCGCTGCTCAAGGCGGTATTAATGCTGCTAAGAACTATCAGAATGATGGTGATAGTGTTTACAGACTATTTTATGACACGATTAAAGGAGGGGATTACAGATCTCGAGAGGCAAATGTGCATCGACTAGCTGAGGTAAGCGTAGATATCATTGATCAGTGCGTAGCGCAGGGAGTTCCATTCGCACGTGAGTATGGTGGAGGCCTTGCTAATCGATCTTTCGGTGGTGTACAAGTTTCAAGAACTTTCTATGCTAAGGGTCAGACTGGTCAGCAATTATTAATAGGTGCATATCAAGCCCTCAGCAGACAGATATCTACTGGCGCAGTTACCATGTATAGTCGCCATGAGATGCTCGATGTAGTGAAAATTGATGGCAAAGCACGTGGCATCATTGCAAGAAATAATAAAACAGGCGAAATAGAGCGTTTTGCTGGACACTGTGTGGTTTTGGCGACAGGTGGATATGGCAACGTGTTCTATCTATCGACTAATGCGATGATGTCGAACGTTACTGCGGCTTGGAAAGCCGTTAAGCGTGGAGCCCTCATGGCTAATCCATGTTATACCCAGATACATCCAACTTGTATCCCTGTATCAGGGGAGTATCAGTCTAAGCTAACCTTGATGTCTGAGTCTCTCAGAAATGACGGTCGTGTATGGGTGCCAAATTCTATCGAAGCTGCCCAGGCTATCAGAGAAGGGAAAAAGACTGCACTAGATATTGCCGAAGCAGATAGAGATTATTACCTAGAGAGAAGATATCCCGCATTTGGCAACTTGGTGCCACGTGATGTAGCCTCCCGTGCCGCTAAGACAGCATGTGATGAAGGCAAAGGTGTTGCTCCAACAGGACTGGCTGTATACCTAGACTTCGCATCAGCCATCGAAAGATATGGCAAAGGAGAGGCGCTATCTCAGGGCATTTCAAATCCATCTAAAGAAATGATCATTGAGATGGGTGAAGCAGTAATCGCTCAGAAGTACGGCAACCTATTTGATATGTATGCCAAGATCACAGGTGAGAACCCGTATAAGATGCCTATGAAGATCTACCCTGCTGTACACTACACTATGGGTGGCTTATGGGTAGATTATAATTTGGAAACTAATGTGCCAGGGCTTTTCTCTCTTGGCGAATCAAACTTCTCGGATCATGGCGCTAATCGACTTGGTGCTTCGGCCTTAATGCAAGGGCTCGCAGACGGTTACTTCGTGATCCCTTATACTATTGGACAGTTTCTATCTAATGAAATTAGAACTGAAGCTATTGATCCAAATCAAGAAGCCTTTGACAAGGCAGAAGCGAGTGCCAAGGAACTCCTTAATAAGCTAATATCAATTAAGGGTAACCAATCGGTGGAATCATTCCACCGAAGACTGGGTAAGTTGGTTTGGGAATACTGCGGTATGTCTCGAAATGCAGAAGGTCTTGAGAAAGGCCGAGTACAAATTCGCGCACTAAGAGAGGAGTTCTACAGAGATGTCTTCGTGCCAGGAGAAGCTAATGAGTTTAACCCAGAGTTAGAAAAGGCAGTACGTGTTGCGGATTTCTTAGAACTCGGTGAGGTCATGATGGTAGACGCTCTTAACCGTAATGAATCTTGTGGTGGACACTTCCGTGAGGAGTACGCCACTGAAGAAGGTGAAGCAAAAAGAAATGACGAAGATTATACCTACGTAGCAGCGTGGAGTTGGAGAGATGATGGCAACCACGTATTACATAAGGAAGAATTAAAATTTGAAAACGTCGAGCTCAAAACAAGAAGCTACAAATAATATAGATTATGTCAGATATGAAACTCAAACTCAAAGTCTGGAGACAAAAGAACAACCAATCCAAGGGCTCTTTTGAAGAACATACTGTGCAGGCAACCGAGCACATGTCGTTTCTAGAGATGCTGGACGTACTCAATGAGCAGCTGATCTCTGAGAAAAAAGATCCTGTAGCTTTTGAGCACGACTGTAGAGAAGGCATATGCGGTACCTGTAGCATGGTCATCAATGGTCGACCTCATGGACCACAGAAGGGCACGACCACTTGTCAACTGCACATGAGACAGTTTAAAGATGGAGATACCATCGTGATCGAACCATATAGAGTTGCTGCGTTCCCCATTATGAAGGATCTTGTTGTGGATCGCTCGGCATATGATCATATCATACAGGCTGGAGGTTATATCTCTGTTAATACTGGACAAGCGCCAGATGGCAACGCTATTCCTATCGAAAAAGATAATGCCCTCGCTGCTTTTGATGCAGCAGCATGTATCGGATGTGGAGCTTGTGCTGCAGCATGTCCAAATGGTTCGGCGATGCTATTCACTTCTGCTAAAATTGCTCATCTGGGTCAGCTACCTCAAGGGAAGGTTGAACAAACTAAACGTGTGCGAAGCATGGTTGCTCAGATGGACAAAGAAGGATTTGGATTCTGCTCTAACATTCGCGCTTGTGAAGTCGAATGTCCTAAAGACATCTCTACAGAGAATATCGCCTTAATGAATAGACAGTATATGAAGGCGTCTCTGATGAGCGAATAGTTGAAAGATTAATCCTCTACTAAAGTATTCCCATAGCAGACTTTCACTTTCTTAAAGAGTTGGCATATCCTCTGGTTTTAAGAACTATTAATCTATTCCATAGCTATCACTATAGTCTCACTCCAGAGAGTAGTTTCTAGCTGAGACTCTTCGCTGTTCTCCCAGTATTGGGGCGTATTCTTCAAGTGGATATATTGATTGATCGCCAGTTCTTCACCCATCTTAGGCTGAGTGCCAAAAGGCATCCTATTCTGGACATATAGCTTTTGAAGTGGAATATTATACTCTTGCGATATTGATGCCATCGTGTCATCCTCTTTTACAATATACATGCCTTCAGCTATTCGGCTAGCATTCTCGTTGTTATGAGCAATTACCTGTATCGTCTCAGATGGTGACGCTGATCGCTCAACACTCTCTTGCCCAGTGTTAGGGTGAGCTGACTCCGTTGGTGATACGGTAGTCTGATTTGTTGGTTGATTGGCTGTGGCAACAGCAGCTCCCTCTGGATAGATCCCCATATCCAGTTCATAGAGCCTATAGTTATCAATAATACTGATCAACTTGGTAGGATAATTAGGATCCGTAGCATAGCCCGCCTTTTTGAGGCCTCTCGCCCATGACT
>CAZJTO010000147.1:0-6719 GCA_964548935.1 uncultured Saprospiraceae bacterium | reverse complement strand
AGATGATGAAATAGTTGAACACGTCCTGTTCAATGCTAATTATGGGTGCAACTTTTATAGTAGAAACCTGAAAAGTCTAAAGCGCTGGATAAAAAAGAATAGCCAAGGCTCCAAACTACATAAGGCTATATCACAAGAAGACATTGATCTAATCAAAGCTAATCCTAACCTACTATTCTTAATGGGTCACGGATTCTTGAGCCATAGTCATCCGTACAATCCAGAGGTCGATACATTTAGAACGGCAGAGTATCAGTTTATTGATGTGAAACCAACCGAGACAATTGCCGACATAGGCTCTGGAAGTGGAGACCATATCTTGACCTTGGCCGTGATGTATCCAAATAACGGCATATACATCAATGAGATTGAGCAGGAATTAGTTGATTTTCTCCAATATCGCGTGCATTTCTTACAGGGTCTATTGATGCAGGATGGCAGAGAAATAGAAGTGAAAGTTGGTACCGATATAGAGGTTAATATCCCTAAAGAAGAGGTCGACTTAGTTATAGTCAGGAATACGTATCATCATTTTAGTATGAAGAGCAAAATGATGGAGTCGATAATATCAAGCCTTAGTAGTGATGGTAGAATTATAATAATAGAACCTCTTGCCAGTAAGGATAAACAGGCAAACTGTAATCTCAAAATGGACTATCAGGACATAATTAATGGCTTGCGCTCACATGACATCTCCATTTCCAGAGAATCAATTATTGAGGGCACCCTCTTTTTAGAACTGAAAAATTGACTGAAGTGAAACGTAGATCTTATGCAAAGTCTGCAGCAGCCATCTCGGCCATCATTTGTGCATGATCTACAGATTTAAATACCTCTAATAGCGTCCAAGCAATCAATGCTGCCAAAACTAACTTTCCAAGTGATTTATAATTCATACCGTAGATTTGGGATTATTAACGAGGTGAGAGTTGCAAAGATTATGATTCCTACTATTTTATGATTTCATTAAGGCATCTTTAAAAATTGAAGGCAAGAATGAAAGACGAACTATTACGACTAAAAGAAAACTCCAAAGCTCTCGAGCCAGATGAAAAAAAGAGGTCTGAACTGCGCAATGAAGTAATCCAATATGCAGAAGAGTTTCTCAATAACATTGATCATCTTCCGGCATACATAGCCACAACAGATCAGCTCAAGAAACTTGCTAATGACAATCTTGAGCAGATATCGCCCATATCAAGTATCCTTGATCTCCTCAAACAGACTGTTGATCGAGTCGGCATTAATCCAGCTTCTGGAGGGCATCTCGGATATATCCCAGGCGGAGGTATATATACTGCTGCACTGGGGGACTACTTAGCCTCTGTATTCAATAGATACGCTGGAATATACTTTGGTAGTCCTGGAGCAGTAGCACTCGAAAATAAGCTCATCAGATGGGTCTGTGACCTTATGGGTTACCCAGGTACCGCACTTGGGAATATAACAAGTGGTGGTTCGATTGCCAACTTGATAGCCTTTGTCACTGCTCGAGACAACAAGAAGATAGAGGGCCCAATGATTAAGCAATCGGTTATATACTATTCTAGTCAGACTCACCATTGTGTTAACAAAGCTGCGAAAATAGCCGGGCTTGGAAATTGCATCTATCGAGAGATTGCTTTAGATCACCGATTCCGGATATCACCAGATCACCTAAGACAACAGATTCAATCGGATCTTAATGCAGGATTAAAGCCGTTTTTTCTGGCCGCGTCTTGCGGAAGTACTGACACAGGGGCTGTAGATGAGTTTTCAAAACTCCATGACATCTGTCACAAACATCAGATTTGGTTTCATATAGATGCCGCCTACGGTGGGTTCTTTAAGCTTGTTGATGATCTAAACCATCTATTTGAAGGAGTGCATCTGGCTGACTCAATAGTACTCGATCCTCATAAGAGTATGTTCTTGCCTTATGGATCAGGAGTGGTATTAGTAAAGAATGGTACGATGCTACATGAATCATTTCATTACATGGCTAACTATCTGCAGGATGCTTACGATGGCACAGAAGATATATCGCCGGCAGACCTTTCTCCAGAACTAACTAAGCACTTTAGAGGACTCCGGATGTGGATACCTCTTAAACTTCATGGCAAAGATGCCTTCAGGGCTAGTCTTGAAGAAAAACATAAACTCACTTTATACTTTCATCAAGAAGTGCAGAAGTTAGGGTTTGAGGTCGGTCCTACTCCTCAACTCTCGGTATGTATATATCGGTATATAGATTCAGATCAGGATCTTAATGCAGCCAATGAACTATTATGGCAAGAGATCGTATCAGATCAACGCCTGTTTGTTTCGACCACCACTATCGATGGTAACTTTTGGCTTCGCCTCGCAGTATTGAGTTTTCGCACACATATAGAACACATTGATCTCCTACTCGACATTCTCTCAGAAAAAACAAAATCCATTTAGTGGTTAGTCTCCGAGGAGACCGTCTTTATATGTTTTGTTTAATTATTTTTATAAAAGGTTAAACGAAATGCTCATTGTGAGTGTTACTATGTTGAACAAATTGCAACTGTTAAACAACCAGCTGATCAGGATAAGGAAATTACAATTACGACTTATAGTTAGTTAGAGTTAGTAATGATTTTTGACCATGGGGATATATTTCAAGTAGATATATCCCCTTCTTAATTTTACATCTACTTAGAGTGGCGACGTGTGATCATGGGGTAATTTCATTTCGCTCTGCTAAGGGCAGTAGCCCTGACTGCTCAATCAACAAACTGAACTTCTAATCTTTTTTTTAAATCTTCAATTAATGGGGTAAACCCCATTTTCAACCAGTTGATATAAGCATAACTTAGCATACCAAACAGTAAATGTTAATACTACGTTTGTTTAGGTTTTAGTAGTTGAGTTGGGCAGATCATCAGATCTGCCCATTTTAGTTGGACAAAAACTGAATTAACGCAATTCCCAAAACGTTCCCTTATCTGGTCTTTTTAATCTGTCTGTACCACTCATCCGTCCTAAACTGTCCAAACAAATCAAACATCAAGAGCGTGGTCGAAAACCCTAGTATACTTAGAGCCGTAGCTAAAAAAATATGATTTCGATTGAAGAATAAGGCAATTAGAATCAAAACGAATCCTAGCAGTACGCCCGCCATATCTACTTTTCGCTTACGTCGGAATCGCTCTACCCTGCCGGCAAGGTGGTCATATTCATCTGAATTGATGTAGCCCAGCCCATGATCCTTAATATTGTTGAATCTGTTAATGGACCTAAAAAACCTATAGGCCCCAGTAATAGTATAGAATAATGCAAATGGCAAAGCACTATAGAATAATCCTGACGATAAATTCCCTTGACGCCATAGATACAATAGCAGCGTCCATATACCCGCTGTGAGGCCTAAGACAGTTAACAATGCATTACTGATTCGCTCTCCCCGATAGTAGAGGGCTGCATATTCTTCTATTGTTTTTTCTTTTATATCCAAGCTTAAGATATCTTACCTATAAAGTTACTCACTATAAAAGAGTTCTTAGTAAAGATTGAAGGTACTTATCATACGACTATCATCGATTGGAGATGTCATACTTACTACGCCTATCGTACGGTGCCTCAAGTTATCACTATCCGCCGAAATAGATTTTTTGACTAATTCGGTCAATCTCCCTGTTCTCAAGAGTAACCCATATATCAATTCAGTTATATTTCCTGATCAGTTGACACGACGTGATCTCAAGCAATACGATCATATCATAGATCTCAACAATAGTAGGAAATCCAGAAACATCCATAGAGGACAGCATGCGTCCCTTGTAAAGACTGACAAGATGCCCCTGAGGAAATGGCTCATGCTCCTCTTGAAAATCAACATGCTCAATAAATCCCATACTGTTGACAGACATTTTGCTGCTGTCGAAGACCTCGGAATAAGTAATGATGGGAATGGTCTTGACCTATTTTTAGATGATCCTAATCCTCTTCCGATCTCCGAAGATCTATCTGATTACATAGTCATCAATTCTGGAGCCAGTAAGGTAACTAAGAGAGTCCCAAAGAAATTGATAGAAGAGTTGATAGAGGCCAACGAACAGAAGTATATATTGATCGGTGGAAATGACGTAGCGAAAGAATATGACAGATTCCATCATCCCAACTGTATCAACCTTGTAAACCAACTTAGTTTAGAGCAATCTTTCATGGTAGTTTCCAAGTGTCGCTTGCTCGTGACAGGGGATACGGCTTTGATGCATGCGGCAGCGGCCTTACAGAAACCTCAAATCGTCATCTGGGGCAGCACATCTGATGATTTCGGATTCTATCCATACTATGGTAGCATGCATCCTGATCTGTCCCATCACATCATCAAAGGTCTGCGGTGTCAACCATGTAGTAAGATAGGAAAAGACGCCTGCCCCAAAGGTCATATGAACTGTTTGACAAATATTGAGGCTAAAGAAGTACTTTTAATGATTGACAAATTTAAATCTGGGAACTGACGACCCCGATTATTGTTTTTAACTATAGAAAATAAAACTAACTCAATGGCGACAATAAATATGAACCCAAATAACAATCCATTCGAAGGACGCAATTTTACCAAGTACATAGTAATTGGATTTGTGGTGATCCTACTCTTCTCACTGCTTTCTAACACCACGTTTATAACCATTCCGCCAGGAGCGAAGGGTGTCAAGTTTAAGAGATTTGCCGGTGGTATCAAGAAGGATAAAATCTATGATCAGGGATTTCACGTGGTCATGCCATGGGATAATATGATCGTCTATGATGTTAGAACTAACGAGTCCGTTGGTACGATGGATGTTTTATCTAAAAATGGTCTGTCTATTGCCGTAGAACTCTCTTACAGATTTATGCCGAAACCAGATAAAATAGGATATCTCCATGATGAAATCGGACCGGCATACGCAGAACGAATTATTAAACCAGAGATTAGGTCAGCAACTCGTGAAGTCATCGGCAAGTATCTGCCGGAAGAATTATACTCAACTAAGAGAGAGGCTATACAAGATGAAATTTTTAGTCAGACTCAAGCGGCTATAGAGACTAAGTATATCAGCTTAGATGCAATCCTGATTCGTTCTGTACAACTACCCGATAAACTTAAAGAGGCAATCGAACAAAAGTTAGAGGAAGAGCAATTAGCATTTCAGTTCGACTTTAAGTTGGAGAGAGAGCGCAAAGAAGCAGAACGTAAGATTATTGAAGCTCAAGCCAAGGCTGATGCTAACAGGATCTTAAACGCCTCTCTCAGTGATAAGATTCTACAGGATAAGGGCATTGAGGCGACGTTAGAACTTGCTGCCTCTCCCAATAGTAAGATTGTGATCGTCGGGGGTGGTGATAAAGGCTTGCCTCTCATCCTTAACAACTAATGGCGTTATTGATCACAGATAAAAGTATTCCATAGCATGCATTTAATAAGAATTGCTCTGATGATGTCTACAATTGTGGGCTTCATATATGGGTGTAAGTCTAAAAAGGTAGATCAAGAGACCATAGTGGAAGAAGTAGTGAATGAGACCCCAGTGAGATCAGAAATAATACTTGCACAAATCAAACGTGATCCATGCTTTGGCACTTGTCCTGTTGACTTGATCACTATATATGAAGACGGTGTTGTCCAATACAAGGGTATCAAATTTGTCAAAAACTTGGGCACGCATACAGCCCAATTAGATGAAGCCCGTCTACTCAAACTCAAATCAATGATGAGTGACTTATCAAGTCATAAGCTCAATAGCAAATATATCCGCGAACATGTAAGTGATTTACCTTCTCGGCTGTTGACAAATCAAGATGGTACAACAATCAGATATCAGATCAGTCAATCCCCAGATTTACTTGTGGAGTTAGATAAATATGTCTATGAAATAAAAGATGCTGTAGGGTGGAGTGAAGAGGTCACTCGCTAACCATGCGCACAAAATATTACTAAATGCCTCGCTTGTAGGCCTCGTTGAGATCTCGGAAGTCTAACTTACCTTGTTGCTCAACGAGGTATCGAGAAATTATTATGGATTTTTCTACTCTCTTCCTTTCACTCTTTAGTTTAGACACTTGAAAAATCAGAGCACGCTGTTTTCCAGGTGTTAGCTTATCAAAGTATAACTCGAAATCTGGTTCTTGCGACAATAGCTCTTCCAGTTCAATCGGCAAAGGCATACCGTACTTACTGTTATCTGGTTCTATGCGTACTATAATCTCATCTCCGATAGTCAGATTGTTACTTCTCTTCAGATCATTACTGACGATAAGATACTTCCCGTCTGTTCCGGCAGAAAGTATGGCACAGGGAAATTGATTACCATCATTAAGTTGAGCTATAAACCTTTTGACCTCTTTCTCTTTGTAGAAGGACACCACATCTTCTGGCACTTTGACGTGCTGTTCATAGAGTCTCCCCTCGAATTTTTCGAGTTTAGTTTGAAAGGTTTTCACCATAACGGTTTTAAGACTGTCTTGAATTGTCCATTCAAATATACATTTTGAATAGAGACATTTGCTACTACAATTATTCCCCTTCTATAGTATTTGCTTCGGTGTGATTGGCACTCGAGTCATGTTCTGCGCAGCAAACCCTAGTTGCTGTTCTTCATATCTCAATTTGCGACTGGTTCTGCCTGCAAGCCGTAGTTTGTGTTCCTCATGTCTCAATGTGCAACATGCTCCACTCAGCAAGCCGTGGTTTGCTGTTCCTCATTAAAGGTGCTCTGGCACCTTTAGTC
>CAZJTO010000146.1:0-6731 GCA_964548935.1 uncultured Saprospiraceae bacterium | reverse complement strand
TTAGATATCTCAGTCGTGCCTCCATCGATATGAAAAAAATGATCCCTTTATCATACCGACCAGGTTACTCGTTACTCATCACTCGCTACTCAACACTCGATTCTTGCTATTCGCTACTCGTCACTCGATACTCAATACTTGACTCCTCGCTACTCGATACTTTTTCGCAATACTCCCTCAAACTCATGAATCAATTGATCCACATTCTCCTTGGTGAAGCACATGGGTGGTTTAATCTTGAGGACGTTGTTGGCTGGACCATCCGTGCTGACGAGGATAGATCGCTCTCGTAGGTCATTCTTGATGGTTTTGGCGAGCTGGGTGTTTGGCTCCCTAGATAATTTATCCTTGACCATGTCGATCCCTATGAATAGACCTGAGCCTCGCACATCTCCGATTGCGGGATACTGACTCTGCAATGCTCTACATTGCTCCATGAGATAGTTTCCGACTTCATGTGCGTGAGTTTGGAGATCTTCCGTTTCTATTACCTCCAAGACAGCTTTGCCGATGGCGCATGATACTGGGTTGCCTCCAAATGAACTGAAGAACTCCATGCCATTGTCAAAAGCCTCAGCAACCTCTGCAGTGCAGACTACCGCTGCCATAGGGTGACCATTACCAATAGGCTTACCAAGGATCACTATATCTGGCACAACACCGTGCCGCTCATAACCCCAAAAGTGCGTCCCCACCCTGCCAAAACCTATCTGCACTTCATCAGCTATGCATACCCCTCCTTGAGTTCTGATGTAACTATACATCTCACTCAAATAACCAGGAGCTAATGGCACTTGACCACCACAACCTATTATGGATTCTGCAATAAATGCACCGATCTCACTATTGCTGTTGGCGTCGATGAAGTCTCGAGCATACAACATGCCTGCATCAGCTCCTCTGTAACTACCTCGATATTGATCTGGCATTACGGCCTCAATAACATCTGTAGATTTCCCTGCTCCTCCCGTATGGGCGTACTTATAATGGCTGACATCGATACTCGCTATCGTATTACCATGATAACCATGCTCAATGATTGCCATAGTCCGTCGTCCGGTGTAGGCGTGTGCGATTCGTATCGCCAGATCACTGGCGGCACTGCCAGAATTGACTAAAAAGAGCTTATTGAGCGATTTTGGAAAATAGCTCAACAAGTGATCAGAGTACACCGCCAAGCTATCGTAGTGATACCGAGTATTCGTATTCAGTTGTGCCATAGCTCGTTGCCCTGCTGCCACCACATGTGGATGGCAGTGACCTACATGGATGATATTGTTATACCCATCGAGGATGGCATTACCTTCCACATCATACATATATTGAAATGCCGCAGATCGCATATGTATCGGTCGATCATAGCTCACACTCATGGCAGGGCTAAAATTGCGAGTTCTTGTTGCCACGATATCCGAGGTCGTAGAGTGTCGTTGATCATAGCCACAAGCCTTACGCCACACAGTACTGGCATGATATGGACTGATGCTAATCCATCTCCGCAGCAATGCCCAAGCTGGGCGCTCACTCACAGTGATATATTCACTGTCTGGTTTGTCTCGCTTAGACTTAGCACTATTGCATACGCTCGTACACAGACGAGCCGCAATCAGGTAATAGAGTATATCGAGTTCTACTTCCTTCAACGGCATGACTTGATGATATGCTGCAATCACTGTTGCAGCATTCTTAATTGGATCATTACGATCCATCAGAACATAGGTCAAGCCAACTGCCAGTTCATTAATCAAGGAGCTGAACACTATATCTCCAAAATCGATGATGCCGGTCACCTTATCACCAAGGGTTAAGACATTCCAGTCATTGGCATCATTATGTATGATGGACTTTCGCAGTTGTGGGATCTGTGGCAATATGTTCTCCTTATACTGCAAAAAGAAATAGTCGACCAGTTTTCGGTCGCTGGGGTCGGTGATATGCTGGCTTAGCGCTTCGTTTAAAA
Organism: uncultured Saprospiraceae bacterium; assembly: GCA_964548935.1. Taxonomy (GTDB): domain Bacteria; phylum Bacteroidota; class Bacteroidia; order Chitinophagales; family Saprospiraceae; genus GYS-P2D. The sequence continues at coordinate 4,771 of CAZJTO010000146.1, read as the reverse complement.
GGAATTGATCTAAGTCCCAGACAATACGCTTAGCACATATCGCCAATGGTTTGACATCTGCCAACTGCTGATCCATACGTCCCAAGAACCTGCCGAATGATGATAATAAGGTCTCCGATACGTCTGTTCTGTCTCCCCAAAAATCTCCTTCTAAGAAGCTGAGTAAGCGAAAAAATTGTCCCGGCAGCTGATCTTCCATGATGAGTTCGTCACCATCCTGATTTTCGATAACTGCTGGATATTGCCCACGACTATTGCCGAGATGGTGAAGGATGCTATTTTCGGCAGCGACAGTCTCATAAGTCTCTGCATCATACTGATAGACTTTGAGGACGAAGGACTCCTCGGGACAGATCACCCTATAGTTGGTACTGTCATAACCCTCCATGGGCGATAACTCAGTCACATCTAATCCCCACCGGCGCTCTAAAAGATCTCTTATAGACTCCATCACAATGTGAAATAAGCAAAATTTCTAATGATGGAAAGGTCATTGTTGAATTGCTTGCATTATTCGCCATATAGAGATTGTCGGTAACAGAAAACGCATTCCAAAAACGGACTCTTCTATCTCTCTACACCAACCACTCTTTTATCACCTGATGAATCCTGTTAGATCTGACTGGGTGTGGTATTAAGTCTTTTTGGTTTGTGAGGATTGGCATGAGCATATGATCTTTATGCAGCGATCCATGGGATCCCTTATGTTCCGGATATTCCCAAAAATCCCTTAGGTCATGCCCATCAGCTGCACACACAAGTATATCTCCCGCTCTCTTGCTCTTCATCAGTTGACAGATCTGAAACAAGCTGTCAGGGTAATCACTATCTATGGATAACTCAAATGCATCTTGTGCCGACAGTGAGCTATGATTCCCTCCAAGGTCGAGAGGATCACCCTCGATCGCATCATAATAATATGCGCCATCTTCTTGATATACTCTAGCGACACCTCTGTGCCCCTCTACCGTATACTTGTCTGGGCTATGTCGATATATGATAAAGTCGATGGCTGGCTGCTTAATAAAATCTCTGAGTGTCTCACCATGGCGATCTAACAGCTCCGCCTCATAATACTCCTCCTGCTGATCTAATAGCGATAAGCTGGCAAAGGAATTGCCAGAAATGGAAACGACAATCTGAGGCCTAAGGGCGATGATATTGGGATACTCTAATACCCTATATCCACGTGATTTAAAATACTTCCCCAGATCAAAATGTGAATGAGTGGAACTCAATCCATGGTCTGAACTCATCACGATAAGTGTATCCTCGTATCTACCTTGATTCTTGAGTTTTTGAATGACCTCACCTAAACTTCGGTCTACTATCTGATAAGATTGATGCGTGCGCTCATCGTCATAATGATAGGTATGAGAGTCCCAATCGATACTAGGAAATACGGCAAATGTAAACTGGCGCTGCTGATCTAAGGATTCTAATAGTTTTTGATGTCCTGCCTCATCTACTGGATGATGGAGATGCTTGAAATGAGCATTGAAGTACAATTTGGTCTTGATAGATTTAGTGACGTCATCTTCATCACTGACACCTTTGGTGATCATATTATAAATGTTCGCACTTGATTTCACTTCTTCAAACAGAGAGGGAAACGCAACATTCATATCGTCATTAAAGTATTTGGCTTCATAGCCACAATAGCTGCGCATAGCGCCTCGATTCCATCGGGATGATTTGAAATATTGGGCCTTATCAAACCAACGGATACCCGTGATATCGTGTTCTCCAGGGTAATGACCAGTTAACATCGGGAGATATGCCGGGCCCGTCGTCGAGGGTAGACATGTAGTCCCCTTGACGAATGAGCCATTCTCGATGAGATACTGTGTGATATTAGGAATCTTGCCCTGCTGACTGAGTTTACTCAATATATCAGGACGAGCACCATCAATGAGATAATAAATTACTGACTTATTCATACATAGATTAGATATGGCGTGTAGCTACTTATTGTAGTTTTGCGCACTTATAACACGCATATGATCCAAGAGGACATAGAGAAATTTGAGAAACCAAAAGTACTGAACCCAAAACTCATTAAGCGTGGTATAATCATATTTATTGTCATCACGATTATTACTTTCCTTGGAATATTCTTTTATACCAATACTGGCAATACAGTTGAAGTATGGCAGATGGCAGATTGGAGATACCTCTTGTTAGGTCTTGTATTCATCTTCAATGATCTATTCTTAGGCGGACTGCGCAATCATATCTTCATACGACAGTTTGTGCCAGGTATCTCACAGATGGTTAGTATCAAGGCTAATCTGGCCAATATCTTTATGGGTGCCATTACTCCATCTCAGAGTGGCGGAGGTCCTGCACAATGGTATATTTTTTATCGCAATGGCGTTGCCCTCTCAGATATCATCGGCACTACGCTCTACAATTGGGTGTCTACGATTATCTTCTTCCCCATATCAGGCTACTTCGCACTTCGAGTATTACAAGACAAGATGCCTGATGGTTTTATCTTATATCTGACTCAGTTTGGGTTTAGCGTATTCACCAGCTTGCTGGTGGTGATCTGTATAGCCTTGTTTGCTCCAGCAGTCATTCAATTTATTATAAACTCAATAGCCAATGCCCTTGGCCGAATTAAAGCCAGTTGGGGAGATAGACTGAGTCGCTTAGGAGTGGATGGTATCGCCAAAATCAAAGAGTATAAAGGGAAGTATGTTGGGCTCATTCAAAAGAAGCCACATCTTATGCTGTTCAGCTTCTTACTGACTGTTGCCCTATATTTTAATAAATACCTACTGGCATATGTATTAGTACTTGCCTTTGGTTTGACTGCTGATTTTTGGACGGTTATCGCCATACAAGCAGTGTTATATCTATTGCTCTATTTCTCACCAAGTCCTGGCGGTAGCGGCATAGCTGAGGTCAGCATAAGCGTCCTCATGGCCACGGTCATCGCTACAGACTTTATAGCGCCATTCACTCTATTATACCGGAGCTTTTTAATATTCATCCCTGCCCTATTAGGATCATATGTGATCTTAAATCAAAGTTTATCTCATATCATCAAAGAGGTACCCCAACGCAGCACGCGTTAATGCCCTGAAGCATGATATTGCATTGAGAATGTATTGACATATTATCAATTATCCGTACAATCGTACTCATGCAAGTTGTCCATAATCACTCTCATACGATCTGATGGTCTATCATATCTTAAACGGCGATGCCTTAGCTCAGAGGTTTCCTACTGATCTCAAAGGGGAGCTCATAGTCTTTCGAGAATGCTTGGTATCAGGCCCGAATACCTCATCTAGCCACGCTGATCTATACAAGCTGAGAAAAACTTATTTGCACAAACTCACTGGAGGCCCTGTAGACTATGACGGCGCTGTAGTTACAGAATTTGACAAAATTCTGGATCTAACCGCACATTCAGAGATCAATCTATGGTTTGAATACGACCTCTTCTGTCAGGTGAACCTATGGTACATCCTATACTTACTCTCTCTAAATGATCGACCGCTGCAGGTCCGTCTAGTGTTGCCTGATGATCGATCACCGTATGGATTTCACCAGTATAGCAATGAAGAACTCAAAACACTATACAATAACTACTACCATATCAAGATCACTTCTGAGATCGGTCAGATCTGGGAGGCATATGTCAATCGAGATGCCGAGCAAATACGTCATGCGAGCCAACCACTCACAGATATCAATCCAGCACTGTCCGAAGCAATAGAGCTACAGCAAGAACGAATACAACTGGACGATGATCCCATTGTAATGAAGCTCAAGGTGATCGTCAACGAGCTCAACAGTGATGACTTTGGCAATATATTCAGACAGTTTCAGAAGCGGCACCCTTACTACGGATTAGGCGATCTGCAGGTGAAGTCGTATGTTGATCGGCTATAGGAGTAGATCGGTTCAGTTTATGTGGCATGCTGACCAAATAAAATTCGTTCATTCATAATTGATTCTACTCGCTCATAACGGTTCTGCCGTACCCGTCGTGCCGACGAAGGAGGCATGATCGTGGTCACGGCTTGTTGTCACCAGTTATTCATTCACTGTCAATTTTGATATAAGAGCGATCCAATTTTCCTTTGTTTTATCATCAGCTCTGCTTAGAATTCTATCAAATGACTTTTGGAATTCTTTAGCTAATTCAACTTTCCATCCTAATTCTAATTTGTAACCATTCTCTTCCGCATACACTTCCATCTGATCTATGATAGGTTTGTTCGAATCATATAAATAATCAAATTCATCCTCGGAATTTACTCTTCGATATTGCTTAGCAAATATTCTTGCTAAATCATCTGATGGCACTAAGTCTTCAATTTCATAATCCCCATCACCAAGAAAATCTGACACTTCAATTATTTTATCCTTTCGGCCTTATAAAGTCCTTTTTCAAGAGTTTTCTTTTTCTCCTTACCCGCTGTATCCGAATCTAAAAGCACAAATGGTAAGTCATTATCTCTTCCACTAATAATTTTGATAACTGGAGACATACCTCGAACTCCACCTGTTGGAATAAAAACTAATTCTTTTTCATTTACATACTTTCCTTGACTTAAAGCATATGTTTTCATTAACTGCAAATAGATTTGATCTGATGCACCTTCAACGAGGACTGGCTGACAACCTATTAATAATGTGTCAGACACGGTAATCCCAATCGCAGCATGAACAGGATATATGGATTTTTGTGCAATCTTTTTATTAGCTCTTAAATCCGGCGAAACCACAGATTTCCCAGCCTCTCCAACATACA
>CAZJTO010000145.1:0-6778 GCA_964548935.1 uncultured Saprospiraceae bacterium | reverse complement strand
GGCTTAACGCTTCTTTTTCTTCGCTTGTTGCTGTTTTAGTTTTTGCTCTTGAACTTTACGCTGCTGTTCCATGGCGTCAGCGAGCCGTGCTTGAAATCCAGTTTTCTTTTTGGGTTCACTCTTCTTTTTGTTGAGTTGGGCTAAGATCTTCTCGTCATCAAACACATACTTCTTGGTAACAATAGTCTGAGCAATCGTGATCAATTGACTAAAGAACATATAGCAAGTAAGCCCTGATGCATAGTTATTGAAGAATACAAAAAACATGAGTGGCATCAAATACTGCACATACTTCATGGCAGGATTAGCAGTCATGTCCATGTGCTTTGTATTGTAGAATGTATAGATCACTGTGGCTATCGCCCATAATATAGTAAATAAGCTCAGGTGACTCCCCATGCCTGGAATCGTGAATGGCAGCTGTAGTATATCATCAAATGATGAGAGGTCTTGAGCCCATAAGAATGACTCTTGTCTAAACGTGATAGAGGCCGGAAAAAACCTGAATAGTGCATACCAGATCGGCATCTGTATGAACATAGGCAGACAGCCCCCCATAGGATTTACGCTGTACTCTCGATAGAGCTTCATGGTCTCCATCTGTTGCTTTTGAGAGTCATCCTTGAATCGGTCCTTCATTTTAGCAATCTCGGGCTTGAGCGCACCCATCTTGGCTTGAGAATGCAACATCTTATAAGTTAATGGGTACACGGCCATCTTGATGATGAAGATGATGAGGATAATTACGATTCCTTTGCTCCCGATGTGTCCAGCCAGAAAATTGAAAAATGGCCTGATGAAATGTCTATTGATGCTTCCGAATATGCTCCTTCCGTATGGGATGATTTCTTCGAGTTGTGGTGCGGCAGCCTTGAGTTCGGCGTATTCATTTGGCCCGACATAGATATCCATGTCATAACTAGTTTGTGCTCCTGCCATAGGGAGACTTGCTATTACTGTAGTTTTCTTAAGGTCGTCGCCCGACTCGTCCGATACTTCCACACTAGCAGTTATACCATCGAGTTTGATGTCTTTAGCGATATAGGCAGTGTTGAAGAACTGATTGGAAAACGAAAACCAATCTATCGTCTTGTCAGATAGGTCTTCGACATCATCTCCGCGACAGCTGCAGTAGTCACTGCTTTCATCAGACTCTTTGAAATAAACGGTAGATACTGTTTTTTCAAAAGTGTAATTTTCTTCAATTCGATCGAGATAATTGGTGATCTCAAGGTCGGTAGAGATCACATCGTTTATACCACTTGTGGACAACTCTTGATTGATAATGTAAGAGTCATCATTGAGTGTGTATTGCTGTGTGATCTTGCGGCCACCAGAGCCTTCAAATGTATAGGTGATCGTATTACCTCTTATCGATGGCGTAGCATACAAGTTTTTGGTGTCAACTATAGTGTTGCCTATGTTGAACTTATAGTTGGTACTATTCTTAGCATCTTCGAGCAGTTGTACGGGATGCTTAAGTTCTTCTCCATCTGCTCCCTTAGTGATCTTGAGGTGCTCTTTAATCTCAACAGACTTGATTTGGGCGCCCTTATTACTGAAAGTTACTTTGATCTTATCATTTTCTAGTGTAGCTATCGCCTCTTCCCCGATACTTGACCGACCAAAAACTCCTCGAGTGTCTAACAAAGAGTCTGTAACCGCTGGTGCGGTTTCAGTGGAAATGCTGTTGTCTGAAGTATTGGCAATACCTGTCTCGGCTGGTGGGAGAGTCGCCTCAGTTTCTATAGTGGTATTGTCTTCTGCGCTGATAGATTCAGGATCAGGTTTGTTCAAGACACTCCATGCCATGATGATCAAGAAGATCAAGATGAATCCGATGATTTGATTTCTTTCCATGTAACTACTCTCGTAAAAAAGTCAAAAGTGGCGCAAAATTACAATTATTGACGTCTCGATAGATTAAAATGCAATGCTAATAGACAGATGGCAGCATAATTGCATATTTAGACATATTGATAGCAGGTGTGTTATTTTTGCTGTGTCAGAATGAATAGTTGAGTTCTGACGACTGTAAGCCTTGAGAAAGATAGATAGAAATGATACAGTATTTCAGAAAAGTCGGTACTGAGCTCCAGCAGGTTGGTTCACAAGAAGCTGATTGGACGCACGTATATGCACCTTTGGACAATTCTGAATTAGAACTATTAGCTAACCAAGAGGATATCCCATTAGATTTCTTGATTGATTCTCTTGATATTGATGAGCGTTCTCGCTACGATCGAGAGGAGGGCATCAAGCTTATCGTCATCAATACTCCGGTCTTAAACGAAGATGAGAAGGCTAGTGATGCTTTATACATTACCGCTCCAATTGGTGTGATCTTGTCTGATGAAAGAATTATCACGATCTCGTCTGTAGAGAATCCTATCCTGACTAAGTTTATCAAAGGCCGCGTTAAAAATTTCAACCCTCGGGATAGAGAGCTATTTGTGTTGAAGCTTTTTGAGCAAACTGTTTTTCAATTCCTTGATGGCTTGAAGAAGCTCAACCTCAAGCGCAATGTCATAGAAAAAGAGTTGTACAACTCTAGCCGTAATAAAGAACTTCAGGAGCTTTTAAGAATTGAGAAGAGTCTTGTCTACTTGATGAATTCTCTCAGCGATAACGATCTCCTCAAACAAAAGATGCGTCGGACTGACTTCTTAGGCATCCGAGGTAGGGATGATTATGAAGATTTATTTGAAGATATCATTATTGACAATAGCCAAGCCCTCGAAATGGCCAATGTGCATACTAACATTTTGAGTGGGACGATGGAGGCCTATGCCTCTATTATATCTAATAATCTCAACATGGTCATCCATCGACTCACTATGATCACAATCATACTAATGGTGCCTACCCTAGTCGCCAGTTTTTATGGGATGAACCTCACAAATTTGCCTCTAAAAGACCACCCTGCGGCGTTCTACATTATAATACTAATTTCTATCATACTAGGAGTGTCGCTGATAATGATTTTTAGAAAAAATAAGCTCTGAGGGAGTTATATATTAAATTTTATCATAAAGCCTTATCTTCACGTTATCAACATTTTACGAGAATTATCAACAACTCGCAATAGGCGCGCAATACGTATATGTCTGATTTATAATATGTTATACATTTTACTAACATGGTGTTGATAACTAAGGTGCGGCTACCGCTACGTATTACTACTTTTTTGCATTTATTTGTCTTGCGATTGTGAATGTGATCAGTAGGGATGTCAACCTTCTCTATTATCCCGCCTCACCATACAATTTATGAGATCTGTTTTCTATAGAAGACTTGGTAAGAGAGCTTATCATGCCCTCAGAACAGACGCTAATGTTGAAATGTATAAAAGAAAAGTAAAATATGTCTAAAAGAGTCGAACCGATACTAGAAGAAAATCCAAATAGATTTGTCCTGTTTCCTATTGAGCATGATGATATTTGGTCTTTCTACAAAAAATCAGAAGCGAGCTTTTGGACAGCCGAGGAGATAGATTTACATCAAGATTTATCCGATTGGGCAAACAAATTAAACGACGACGAGAGGTTTTTTATCAAGCATGTACTAGCGTTCTTTGCAGCAAGTGATGGTATAGTTAATGAGAATCTCGCTGAGAACATGGTAAGTGAGGTACAGTATACCGAGGCCAAGTTCTTTTACGGATTTCAGATTATGATGGAGAATATCCACTCAGAAACCTACTCTCTGTTAATAGACACTTATATAAAGGACACTAAGGAAAAGGATTATCTCTTCAATGCAATCGAAAATTTGGATTGTGTAAAGAAAAAGGCCGACTGGGCTTTCAAATGGATTGAAAATGGATCCTTTGCTGAGCGATTAATCGCCTTTGCAGCTGTCGAGGGCATATTCTTTTCTGGCTCGTTTTGCTCAATCTTTTGGTTGAAGAAGCGCGGTTTAATGCCAGGATTGTCCTTCAGTAATGAGTTGATATCACGTGATGAAGGGATGCACTGTGATTTTGCATGTCTGTTGTACAATCAACACATCCAGAATAAACTGCCTATGGCGACTATAGAAGACATGATTGTAAGTGCAGTTGAGATAGAAAAAGAGTTTGTCAGCGACGCTCTGCCTGTGAAACTCATTGGTATGAACTCTGATTTGATGTGTCAGTACATAGAGTTTGTCGCAGACCGACTATTAGTTTCCTTGGGCAACGATAAAATATATAATGCTGAGAATCCTTTTCCTTGGATGGATCTTATTTCTCTGCAGGGCAAAACCAACTTCTTTGAGAAGAGAGTCGGAGACTATCAGAAGTCAGGAGTAATGGCAGATAAGGACAAACAAGTATTCTCCTTAGATGAAGACTTTTAATATCAAACCTGATTAGGAAAAATTAATAACATCAGGAATCTGGGTGATTCTTAGCCAAGCCAACCTAATTCACCCGATTCTATCATAATAAACCCTCAGTTAATATGGAAGTACTTAAAAGAAGCGGAAAGACAGAAAAAGTTTCGTTTGATAAGATCACAGCAAGGATTAAGAAGTTGTGTTATGGCTTGGACTCTGTTCATGTAGATTCTATCGAAATCGCTAAAAAAGTAATTCAAGGACTTTATGACGGTGTTTCGACCACTGAACTCGACAATCTCGCAGCAGAGACGGCGGCTTCGATGGCGGCACATCATCCTGATTATGCACAGTTGGCAGCAAGAATTGCAGTGTCTAACTTACATAAGAACACGGATAAGTCATTCGTCAACACGATGACGGCGCTACATGGATATATAGATCCTAAGACAGGAGCACCAGCAGGATTGATCGGTGATGAGACGATGAGGATCATTAAGAAAAATAGTGATCAATTGGACTCGGCTATAATCTATGATAGAGATTACAGTTTTGACTACTTTGGGTTTAAGACTTTAGAAAGATCATATCTCCTCAGGATGGATGGCCAAGTAGTAGAGAGGCCGCAACATATGCTGATGAGAGCAGCAGTTGGTATCCATGGCGAGGACATCGAGGCAGCACTCGAAACCTATAATCTCATGTCTGAGAAATGGTTTATCCATGCTACTCCCACTTTATTTAATGCGGGTACTCCTAAGCCTCAACTTAGCTCGTGCTTCTTATTGTCCGCTACAGAAGATAGCATCTCAGGAATATTTGAAACCCTATCAAGGTGTGCTAAGATATCTCAATCTGCTGGGGGCATTGGATTAAGCATCCATAATGTCAGAGCGCAGGGATCATATATAAAAGGCACTGGAGGGACATCCAATGGGATCATTCCAATGCTGAAGGTATTTAATGATACAGCAAGGTATGTTGATCAAGGTGGTGGAAAGCGTAAAGGCGCTTTTGCCGTATACCTGGAGCCATGGCACGCAGATGTATTTGATTTTCTCGATCTCAAGAAAAATCATGGCAAGGAAGAGATGAGAGCAAGAGATTTATTCTATGCCCTTTGGATACCGGACTTGTTCATGAAGAGAGTTAAAGAAGACGGAGAATGGTCATTATTCTGTCCTAATGAAGCGCCTGGACTATATGATTGCTATGGAGCAAAGTTTGAAGAGCTATATCATCAATATGAGCAAGAGGGTAGAGCAAGACGTACCATCAAGGCTCAAGACCTGTGGTTTGCTGTGTTGGAATCACAGATAGAGACGGGTAATCCATATATACTATATAAGGACGCTTGCAATGAAAAGTCTAATCAGAAAAACCTTGGCACGATCCGGTCAAGTAACTTATGTACTGAGATCGTGGAGTATACAGCACCTGATGAGGTAGCTGTTTGTAACCTGGCGTCTATATCCTTAGCCAAGTTCGTCAATGAGGATGCAACATATGATTTTGAGAAGTTGCATGAGATCACTCGAGTCATCACTCGTAACCTCAATAAGATTATTGATATAAATTACTATCCGATACCCGAGGCTGAGAACTCTAACTTTAGACATCGTCCAATTGGTATAGGAGTACAAGGCTTAGCAGATGCGTTCATCAAAATGGGACATCCATTTGATAGTGAGGAAGCGCGAAAATTGAATCAAGACATTTTTGAGACCATCTATCATGCCTCAGTACTAGAATCTAACGTCTTGGCTCAGCGTGATGGCTCGTATAAAACATTTAAAGGTAGCCCAGCAAGTAAAGGGATATTGCAGTTTGATATGTGGGGTGTGACACCTTCAGATCGATATGACTGGGATGCTCTCAAGGCCGATATTAAGAAGGGAGGTATGAGAAACAGTCTCTTGTTGGCCCCAATGCCTACAGCTTCTACCTCACAGATACTTGGTAATAACGAATGTATAGAACCATACACATCTAATATTTATACACGCCGTACGCTCTCAGGAGAATACATCATTGTGAATAAGCATTTACTGAAGGACTTGATTTCTGAAGGCCTATGGAATGATGAGATGAAAGAGCGATTAATGGCGAGTAATGGTTCTATTAAGGATTTTCCAGAAGTACCAGAGCGACTCAAGGCACTTTACAAGACGGTGTGGGAACTGAGCCAAAAGGCTATCATAGACTTGGCAGCTGACAGAGGTGCATTTGTCTGCCAATCTCAGAGCTTAAATTTATTTGTCGAGAATCCGAACTTTGGTAAGCTTACCTCTATGCACTTTTATGCATGGCAAAAAGGTCTTAAGACTGGCATGTACTATTTAAGATCTAAGGCTGCTGTTGATCCAATCAAGTTCACGCTCAGTGCTAAGCATCAGCAGAAATATGTGAATCAGGAAGAAGAAGTAATGGCGGAAGGCGAAATTTGTACTATGGAAGA